>CAZJCB010000207.1:0-4286 GCA_964544245.1 uncultured Christensenella sp. | reverse complement strand
ATACCTTTATTTTACCATAAATATGCCTGTTTTGCTTGAGTTTTTAGAGGTGACCCCAATAGAGTTTATTGCTGCAATCAAAACAGGAAGCGGAAAGTTCTTCAGGCCTCTATTTGAATTAAATCATAGCCCAGGTAGGTGGTGAACGCCTCCTCCAGCACGGCTTTCATGCGCCCCTTCCCAACGGTGGTGTGGTGCTTGAAACCGCCGCGGGCCAGGCGGATGAGCTTGTCCTGCAGACCGGGGATCCGCGCCACCCCGGCGCAGCCGAAGTAACCGTCCTCGACCGGGTCATCCGTCATTTCGCCCTCCGACACGTACACCGTCAGCCTGCCGTCCTCCGTCTTGCAGTTGGAATAGGTCATCGGGAAACTGTCCATGCGGCCCTCGTTGGTGCCCCAGCCGGAGCCCGGGTCGTTCTTGGCGAACATCCTGTGCTCGGTCACCTGCCCCCTCCCCTTCATCAGGCTCTGCGCGACCGGGCCGCAGTGGAAGAGGACGACCTTGTCCCCGTCATCCCCGTAGTTATTGTTCCAGTCCAGCACGGCGGCCGGGTCGCCGCTGGCCAGGTACATCGCCCGCATCGTGATGGCGGAGCACACGTCAATCTCACAGGAAGCCGCGATGCCGCGCTCGTTCAGCTCGCCCAGCAGCGCGCAGGGGCAGACCCGCAGGTAGGTTTCCATCTCGTTCCAGCAGCGCAGGGCCAGCGCGTCCAGGTGATAGTCGCGGATGTATTCGTCCAGCACGACCCCGACCTTGGCGATGGTCAGCGCGTTCTCCTTTGGCACGCCGGAAAAATCGGTGAAGGCCTCCAGCCGCTTGAGTTTATCGCCCACGCCTTCCGCGCTGTCCCCCATCGCCTTGACCTTCATGATCAGTTCGCTCAGGTCGAAGCTCTCCACGTTGATGCCGTATTTCTGCAGGGCGATCTCGTCAAAGCGCACGGTCTTGAACGCCGTGGTGCGCGCGCCGATGCAGCCCAGGTTGAAACGCTTCATGCCTTTCACCACGCGGCAGACCGCGGCGAAATCGTCCAGGTTCTGCCTGAACTGCGGGGTCAGCGGGTGCACCACGTGGGGCTTGAACACGGTAAAGGGGATTTTGCACTGGCAGAAGACGTCCGTCACCGAGAACTTGCCGCAGTAGGCGTCCCGGCGGTACTTGAAACCCATCTTCCCGATCTCGTCCGGGTAGGCCTGCAGCAGGATGGGCACTCCAGCGTCCCGCAGCGCGTTCATGGCGCCATTCTCGTCCACAAAGATCGGCATGCTGAAGATGACACCGTCAAATTCCCCCTGGTGTTCCTTCAGCCAACCCGCATACAGGCTGCCCTCGTCTCGGGTCTCCACCGCGCCGTAGCGGGTCGCCCCCTCGTCCATCAGGATGCAGCCGTAGCCCGCGTCCTTAACGGCTTTGACCGTTTCCTCCCGCGCGGTGAGGATGAGTTCCCCGGGCATGAACCCCCTGTTGCCGAACAGGAGCGCGAACGTGTTTTTTTTCATATGGAACCCCTTTCCTGCATTTTTTAGACCATGAGCGCCATGGCCACGCTAGCCGTGATATGCCCTCAATCTCGAGAGTCCATTGATTCTGATGATATAATACAGTGAGGTGGGAGTTGTGCTTTCAAATCCCAGTCATTCCCTGGGATAAGATTCCCCCACTTCTTTCGTCCCATAATAACCGCCTTCGGGGGAAAGGCGGTCAGACTTTTCGCCAGTTGTTTGACCTACACTTTCCTGCAGATCAACGTGCTGTAATTTTCTCAGGCTTCCCTTTGCCAAAGCGCAGGAAGGAGGGCAACGCCACATGGCCCTGGGACACAACGTCAAACGCGACGGCTGCCAGCAGCACCAGGCCCTTGACCAGCTTCTGCACGTTGGAGTCCATGCCGATGATGTTCATCCCGTTGTTGAGCACGCCCATGATCAGCGCGCCGATGAGGGAGCCGCTCACGGTGCCGACGCCGCCATAGGCGGAGGCCCCGCCGATGTAGCACGCACCGATGGCATCCAGCTCAAACCCGTCCCCGGCCATCGGGGTGGCGCTGTCCAGGCGCGCCGCGAACACCATTCCGGCGATTCCCGCGAGAAAGCCCATGTTGACATAGCTGAAAAACATGAGCCGTTCGGTATTAACACCGGACAGGCGCGCCGCCTTGGGATTGCCGCCCATCGCATAGATATGGCGGCCGAGCACCGTTTTATTGGTGATGAAGGTATACGCTGCAGCGATAACGCCCAGAACGATCAGCACCGAGGGGATCCCCCTGTAACGCGCCAGCAGCGTGAAAAACCAGATGACAATCGCGGAGATGATGACCATGCGGACAATCAAGGCTCCCGGGGTCGCGTGCTCATACCCTTTGCGCTTTTTGCTTTGGTTGGAAAGCACTTGCGTGAGGCAGAAAACCGCCGCGATCAGAATGCCCAGCAGGAGGCAGGTCAGGTAGATCTTCATGCCCGCAACTTCCCACACCCCGATGAACTCCGGCGTCGTGCCCACAAAAAATTGTTTGTATTCAGCCGGAAACACGGGGATGGCTTTTCCGCCCTGCAGGAGGATCAGCGTCGCCCCGCGGAAGACCAGCATGCCGCTGAGGGTGACGATAAAGGCCGGGATCTTCACAAACGCGATCCAGAACCCCTGCCAGGCCCCGACGAGTATGCCCACGCCCATGCACAGGAGAATGGACAGGTAGGGATCCCACTTCCACTTCATGATGAAGATGCCCGCGCAGGCGCCAACGAGGCCCACCACGCTCCCGACGGAAAGGTCGATGGATCCGCTTCCCAGGATACACAGCAGCATGCCGATGGCCATGATGACGATGTAGGCGTTCTGGTTAATGACGTTGTACACATTCATGGGCAGCAGCAGTTTACCGCCGGTCAAACCCTGAAACATCAACACGATGAACGCCAGCGCCAGCATCATCGTATATTGCTTCATGTTTTTTCTGACAGTGGCAAGTACCTTGTTCATGCGCTGATTTCCCCCTTGCTGGCTTGCAGAATGCAGCCCATAATTGCCTCTTGCGAGGCCTCTTCCCGTGAGAACTCGGCGATCAGCCTGCTTTCGTTCATGACATAGATCCGGTCGCACATCCCCAGCAGCTCGGCCAGCTCCGAGGAGATCATGAGCACCGCCTTGCCTTCCGACGCCAGCTGGTTGATGATCTGATAGATCTCATATTTCGCGCCGACATCCACGCCGCGCGTGGGTTCGTCCAGCAGCAGGATATCGGGCCTGGCAAAGATCCACTTGCCCAGGAGGACCTTCTGCTGGTTGCCGCCGCTGAGGTTCTCGACATACTGCTCCACCGTAGGGGCCTTGATGTCCAGCTGTTCCTTCTGCTCCCCGGCACGGATCGTCTCCAGGTCCTTGTCAATGACGCCGCGCTTTGAAACAAACTCCATCCGTGAAAGCGTGAGGTTGTGCTTGATTGAGTTGGAGGTGATCAGGCCGTTGCCCTTGCGGTCCTCTGTCACATAGGCCAGCCCGTCCTGGATGGCCTGGGAGATATTTGAAATCCGGACCGGCTTGTTATCGATCAGCACCGTTCCGGATATTTGCTTTCCGTAGGATCTGCCGAAAACTGACATGGCAAGCTCCGTGCGGCCTGCGCCGATGAGCCCGGCCAGGCCGACCACCTCGCCGTGGTGAATCTTGATGGACACGTCATCCACGACCTTTCTCCCCGCGTACAGGGGATGGTAGACCGTCCAGTCGCGGATTTCAAAGGCGACGTCCCCGCGGGGCTTGCTCTCACGCGCGGGGAAGCGGTTGGTCATTTCGCGTCCGACCATCCCCTTGATGATGCGCGGTTCGGAAATCTCATCTGACTTTTTATCCAGTGTCTCGATGGATTTTCCGTCTCGGATGATGGTGATGCGGTCTGCGCAGTATTCGATTTCATTGAGCTTGTGGGAGATGAGGATGGAGGTGATCCCATGCTTGTTCTTGAATTCGAGCAAGAGATCCAGCAGCTTTTTTACGTCACTCTCGTTGAGCGATGAGGTGGGCTCATCCAGGATCAGCAGCTTCACGTCTTTGGCCAGCGCCTTGGCGATCTCCACCAGCTGCTGCTTGCCCATGCCGATGTCCTTGATCAGCGTGCGCGGGTTTTCCTTCAGGCCGACGACTTTCATGTACTTGGCGGCTTGCTGGTTGGTGAGGTCCCAGTTGATCACACCGACTTTTTCCCGCTCATTTCCCAGATACATGTTTTCCGCGATGCTCAGGTGGGGAACCAGCGCCAGTTCCTGGTGGATGATGGCAAT
>CAZJCB010000206.1:0-4324 GCA_964544245.1 uncultured Christensenella sp. | reverse complement strand
GACCTGCTGCGCGGGAAAAACATCGTGCTGATCTTTGAAAAGACGTCCACCCGCACGCGCTGCGCCTTTGAGACGGCCTGCTGGGACGAGGGCGGCAACGCCACCTTCCTGTCCAACTCGCAGATGGGCAAGAAGGAGTCGCTGGAGGACACCGCCAGGGTGCTGGGCCGGTTCTACGACGGCATCGAGTTCCGCGGCTTTGAGCAGAAGACGGCGGAAGACCTGGCCCGCTATTCCGGCGTGCCGGTGTGGAACGGCCTGACGGACCTCTACCACCCCACCCAGGCGCTGGCCGACCTGATGACGCTTCAGGAGAATGCCGGCAGGCCCTTGAAGGAGTGCAAGCTGGCCTTCGTCGGCGACGCGCGCAACAACGTGGCCAATTCCCTGCTGATCATCTGCGCCAAGCTGGGCCTGCGCTTTGCCGCGGTCTGCCCGGACGCGCTGCGCCCGGACCCGGAGCTGCTGCGTGAAATGGAAGAAGCGGCGAAGCTGTCCGGCGCGGTGATCGAGGTGACGTCCAGCCTGGACGGGGTAAAAGGGGCGGACGCCGTGTACACCGACGTGTGGGTGTCCATGGGCGAGGAAGCCCAGTTCGAAAGCCGCATCAAACTGTTGAAGGGCTACGCGGTCACGCGGGAAGTGATGGACAGGACAGGCAACCCGCGCGCGGTTTTCCTGCACTGCCTGCCGGCCTTCCACGACCTGAACACGGCAACCGGCCGCGAAGTGTATGAAAAGTACGGCCTTGCAGAGATGGAAGTGAGCGACGAGGTGTTCCGCTCCGGGGCTTCCAGGGTGTTTGACCAGGCGGAAAACCGCCTGCACACCATCAAGGCCGTCATGGCCGCGAGCATCGGGCGCATGTAAGGAGGCAGGGATGAGAAACGTCAGGGTCGCCCTATGGGGCCTGGGCGCCATGGGCCGGGGCATCGCCGGGCTGCTGATGGGGAGGAAAGGCGTCGAGATCGCGGGGGCCTGCGACCTCAACCCCGCCTTTACGGGCATGAGCCTGTATGAACTGCTGGGCGCGCCGCGGGGAGGCCGGCCGGAGGTCACCGTCACGCCGGACATCGCGCAAGCTTTGAATGCAACGCCCATCGACTGCTGCGTCATCGCCACGGACTCCTTCGTGAAGGACGTCTTCCCCAAGATCAAGGAGGTGGCCGCCCGGGGCATCAACGCGCTGACCATCGCCGAGGAGATGAGTTACCCCTGGGCGCAGGAGCCGGAGCTGGCGGCGGAAATGGACCGGCTGGCGAAAGCGAACGGGGTGAGCGTCCTGGGCACCGGCATCAACCCGGGCCTGATGATGGACCTCCTGGCCGTGTGCCTCTCCGGCGCGATGACCGGGGTGGACCACGTGCGCTGCGAGCGGGTGAACAGCCTGAGCCCCTTTGGCGGGACCGTGATGCGCGAGCAGGGCATCGGCATCACCAGGGAGGAGTTTGACAGGGGCGTCGCGGACGGCACCCTGGCCGGGCACGTGGGCTTCCATGAGTCCGCCGGGATGATCGGCAGGGCGCTGGGCATCCCCTTTGACAGCCTGGAGCAGGGCATGCAGCCCATCCTGACCGACGTCGACCGCAGGAGCCCGCACGGCTTCGCGCCAAAGGGGCACGTCGCCGGGGTGAACATGACCGCCAGCGCGAGGGACGGGGGTGTCGAAAAGATCCGCCTCATCCACCCCCAGCAGATCGAGCCGCAGCTGGCCGGTGTGGAAACGGGGGACTACATCACCCTCACCGGCACGCCGCCCATCCACATGGCGGTCCGCCCGGAGGTGGACGGCGGGCTGGGCACCGTCGCCATGGCCTGCAATACGCTGCCCTTCGTGGTGGCGGCCAGGCCGGGGCTGCTGAGCATGCTGGACCTGCCGGTGCCCCGCTGCGTGATGGGCGATTACCGCGACATCGCCTTCGGGGAGGCTTGAAATGGTCAAAAAAGGCGAGTGGGTGCTCCTGCGCAGCGTCGTCCTGGAGCCGGGCGAGCGCGCGCCGCAGGTGCCAAAAGACACGGCGATGGTGCCCCTGACCCAGTGGGTCAAGGGCTGGCTGCTGGAGGAAGCGGAAATCAACGATTGGGCCCGCGCGCGCACACGCACCGGGCGCCAGGTGGAAGGCGTCCTGCAGGAGGCCGCCCCGCGCTATGAGCACAGCTTCGGGGAGTTCATCCCGGAGCTGCTCACGGTCCAGGAAGGCATCCGCAGGGCGATGTGGGGCGGGGAGGCGGAGGATGATTAACGCGTATCAGGCCGTCATGGCCCGCCGCAACGAAATCATGAAGGCAGCGGTCGGGCTGGATTACGCCCGCTTTGAGTCCGGCGGCATCGCCTTTGACTATGAGGGGATGATGAGCGCCCCGGGCCTTCAGACCGCGGAGGTCGCCGCCATCCAGCGGGGGTACGCGGTGGGCGGCACGCCGCTGATCGAGCTGAAGAACATCAGAGCGCTTTCCCGCAGGTACGCGGCGCCCGGCATGGGCGCGCGCATCCTCGTCAAGGACGAGGCCTGCAACCCCTCCGGCTCCTTCAAGGCCCGCCGCGCCGCGCTGAGCGTGCACACGGCAAAGACAATGGGCTATACGGGCGTCATCACCGCGACCAGCGGGAACTACGGCGCCGCCGTGGCCTCCTGCTGCGCGAAGGCGGGGCTGAAGTGCATCGTGGTGCAGGAATGCTACGACTCCAACAGCCTGGGCCAGCCGGAGATCATCGAGAAGGCCCGCAAATGCGAGGCGCTGGGCGCCGAGGTGGTGCAGCTGAGCGTTGGGCCGGAGCTGTTTTATGTGTTCCTGCGCCTGCTGGAGGAAACGGGGTACTTCAACGCCTCCCTCTACACCCCCTACGCCGTCCTGGGCATTGAAACCCTGGGCTGGGAGCTGGTCCGGCAGTGCAGGGAAGCGTACGGCCGGGACCCGGACCTGGTCATCGCCACCAACGCGGGCGGCGGCAACCTGACGGGCACCGCGAGGGGGCTGAAAAAAGCGGGGTGTGATGCGCCCGTCTTCGCCGCCAGCGTGGACCTGAGCGGCCTGCACATGGCCAGCGACGGGCAGTTCAACCGCAAGTCCTTTACCACCGGGCACACCGGCTTCGGCATGCCCTTCACCACCTGGCCGGACCGCTCCGACGTGCCCCGCAGCGCGGCGCGGCCCCTGCGCTATATGGCCGGCTACTATACCATCACCCAGGGCGAGGTGTTCTACACCACCGAGATGCTGGCGGCGCTGGAGGGCATGGAGCGCGGCCCCGCCGGCAACACCAGCCTGGCCGCAGCCTTTTCCCTCGCACAGGCGATGCCGGAGGACGCCCTGCTGGTCGTGCAGGAAACGGAGTACACCGGCGCCGGCAAGCACCAGAACGCCCAGCTCTCCTTCGCCCGGAAGAACGGCATCCGCATTAAAATCGGCGACCCGGAAGAGCAGGTGCCAGGCGTTAGCATCGTCCTGCCGGGATCCCCCGCCCAACTGAGAGCGAAAGAGGTGGACCTGGGCCGCCTGCGCCGCTCGCTGATCATCAACGCCATGGGCGGCCGGACGGCCATGCCCCCGGACGCCGACGTCGCCTTCCTCATGGAGGAAACCGCCGCGGACGAAACCTTCGTGCGCGGAACCATCACAAAACTGCTGGAGGAACAGAGTGAAACGAAGTGACGATTACCCCTCCCGCCGGGAGCACCTGGCGGGCCTGAGCGACGGGGAGCTCCATGAGCGCTTCTGGGCCCTGGCCAAGGAGCTGACCGACCCGCTGCTCCGGATGGGCAGGGAATACACCTCGCCCTCCATTGAGCGCAGCGTGCTGCTGCGCATGGGCTTTTCCTCTGTGGAGGCCATGGCGCTGGGCAAGCTTTGCCTGGAGCACGGCCTGCTGGGGCACGGCGCGGGCCACGTGGTGTACAGGATGGGCCTGCACTGGTCCCTTCCCGTCCGCGAAGCCGGGCTGAAACTGCTCTCGCAGGAGGCCTGGGACGAGGCCGGGGAACTGTTCAGGGGAGGGAAGGGCTGATGGCTGAGTACAGACTGAAACCGGACGCGCCGCTGGACGTCCGCGAGATCCTCAAGGGCCTGGAAGCCTACCGCCCGCGCCGCCGGGGATGGACCTGGCGGGTGCCCGCGCCGGGGCTGAGGATGAACAGTTTCACCTACCGCGACTGCTCCGAGCCGCTCGCGCGCTCCGTGCCCCTGCCGCCCGCCCACCATTTCGGGAACATCGACCCGCAGCCGGGCCCCGTCATCACCACCGAGATCGCCTCCGGCCGCTTTGAGGACGACATCCGCCGCATGCGCATGGCCGCCCACCACGGGGCCGACCACATCATGGTCA
>CAZJCB010000205.1:1635-4334 GCA_964544245.1 uncultured Christensenella sp. | reverse complement strand
CGGCTGGACATGATGCTCAACGACAGCATGTACGGCATCATCTTCCGGGACATCAACATGGAGCGCACCTTCGTGGACCAGCACTTCTCCCGGTCCCTCAGCGCCGCTGCCGGCATCACCATCAATACCGGGGAGGACAATTACCTGACGACCTCGGACGCGGTGGAGAGCGCGCACACCGTGCTGGCTTCCCAGTTTATCAACGAGCGTTTCGCGCTCTTTGCGGGGCTGAAGCCTGAGCAGATGGGGCTTGGGCATGCTTTTGAGATTGACCCCGGCATAGAGGACGGGTTTCTGTACGAAATTGCCCAGGCGCAGATGGCGCGGGAGATTTTCCCGGATGCGCCGCTGAAATATATGCCGCCCACCAAGCACATCACCGGCAACATTTTCCAGGCGCAGGCCCAGGATACCCTGTTCAACTCGGCGGCCATGATGACCGGGCAGTCTATCCACCTGCTGGCGATGATGACGGAGGCCATCCACACGCCCTTCCTGTCCGACCGCCATCTGGCGATCAGGAACGCCAGGATGGTGCAGGGCACGATGAGATCCATAGCGGGTGAGCTGCAGTTCCGGGAAGGCGGCATCATCCGGCGACGCGCGCAGGAAGTGCTGGGGCTGGCGCACGGGCTTCTCGCTCAAATTGCGCAAACCGGCCTTTTCGCGGCGCTGGAGCAGGGCGTGTTCGCCGATGTCAGGCGCGGCAGGGAAGGCGGGAAGGGCCGTGACGGCGTGGTTCCCTGCGGCCCGGGATATTTGAACGCGGCCATGGAACGCATCAAGGAGGAACAAAATGCAGATTAGGCCGTACGGGGATACGATGGACGACGGCAAGGTGCAGCTTTCCTTTACCCTGCCGCTCCCCGCGGGCGCGAAAGGCATCGCCTGCGCGAGGGAACTGGTAAGGATGATGGGGATGCCGGATCCGGCTGTGGCGCACTGCGAACCAGTCGGCGAAGGCTTCAGCCATTATGTGGTCTACGGCACGGTGACCCATGCTGTTGAACTGGACGGTATCCATGCGGTCGAAGCGGAGCCCCAGGCGATGTCCATGGAAGATATTGAGGAGATGATCTCCCGTGAATTGAAGCGGAACATCGTTTTTATCGGCGCTTCCACCGGGTCTGACGCGCACACGGTCGGCATCGACGCTATCATGAACATGAAGGGATTCGCGGGCCATTACGGCCTGGAACGGTACAAGAGCGTCAGGGCCTATAACCTGGGCAGCCAGGTGCCAAACGAGGTTTTTGTCAGGAAGGCGATCGAAGCGGGCGCCGACGTGCTGCTGGTCAGCCAGACGGTGACCCAGAAGGACGTGCACCTGAACAACCTGGTGGAGCTGGTGGAACTGCTGGAGGCGGAGAAGCTGCGGGACAAGGTCATCCTCATCTGCGGCGGCGCCCGCATCACCCACGAACTGGCCAAGGAACTGGGCTATGACGCCGGCTTTGGCCCGGGGAAGTTCGCCGAGGATGTGGCGTCCTTCGCGGTGCGGGAACTGATCAGGAGAAACGTGGAATACGGTCACAGCGGGGAATAGGCGGTTTCCTCTGTGGAAGAGAATTTTCCTTAAATTCTCCTCAGCCCCTGACACGCCAGACAGCGCCATCGCGCCATACCGCCTTGCTGCAGCGCTTCCCCCTGCGTTCTGTTTTTCGCATTTCATGCCACTCAAAGGTGGGATTATGCTCCGGATTTTAGGGTTATGCTCCAGTTTTGACCGGATTATGCTCCGGAACCATAAAACCTGAAACTCCTTGATAATTCTAGCTTTTCTTCCCCTTGAGGGGGATTATGCTACTTATAACCCGATTTCCGGGGTATGTAAATTTCACGGCATCAAAACCGGAAACTCAATGATTGGCCCCGGCGGTTACAGGTTCGGTCAAGACCTGTTGTCCGTCATTCACACATCTGGCAGATGTCCGCCGCCGTGTTCCCTCCTTTGCTTCGATGGAGAATATAGCTTCCTTCCATCATCCCGATGAGGAGGTTTTTCCTGTGGGCAAGGCAGCGCCTTTCTGCCATCATAAGCTTCCCGCTTCACGTTATCTGGATACGCCAGCAGATGAAGTGTTGTTCGTTTTTGTAGTCAATGCGTTCCGGTAAACAATCTTCTTTCCTGTCAGGTCGTTGCCATCAAGGCCAGTTGAATTTCGTCCAATTGTTTGTATATTTTATACTTTATTGTTTCGATGTATGTGTATGGATGGATGGATGAATAGATAGATAGATAGATAGATGATTCTGAATATCAGTATTTCCTTGCGGTTGGTTATAAAAGCCCGGATATCCATTCCTCATTGGTGATTGACCTGTGCAGATGAACATTCCAAAAACAGACCGATTTGAGTATAGCTGATCCAACTCAATTCAGTTTCAAATCAAGGGGAATGAATATTGAACAGCCCGTCTGCTTCCCAACCAGACATACGTCTTTCATCATTTACCATCAATATCATTTCCATAGCCTTTCAAAACATTATTTGTCCTGAATGAATCTGAACCTTCATATCATGCTTTGAAGAATTTTATATACCCCGGAAACCGGGTTAAAAGTAGCATAATACCCCTCAACACCCAAAAAAGCGAGTCCTGTCAAGGGCTCTGAGGTTTTTCACTTCCGGAGCATAATCCGGTTATAATTGGAGCATAATCCCTTTTTCCGGAGCATAATGACCAGTCTTTTCCAC
>CAZJCB010000205.1:0-1535 GCA_964544245.1 uncultured Christensenella sp. | reverse complement strand
TGATGACTGGACAGAAAACCGTTCTTGAAACAGGGGAAAATCATGTCTTTTGATCACTACAGTGAAAAAAGAGCGCGCTGGAATGAGTTTTGGGAAATGGAAAACCATGACAGGCCGTTATTGTCAGTATTTACGCCAGCTGACGGCCCGCATATTCCCATGCCGTCAGGACCAAAAGAGCTGACGCGGCGCTGGATGGATACAGACTATGTCGTTCAAGCGCACAGGGCAACCATGCGCAACACCTACTATGGCGCTGAGGCTTACCCAGCATTATGCCCAAATCTTGGCCCCGATATCGTCGGGGCTGTATGTGGCTGCGACCTGGGTTTTGGCGAAGACACTTCCTGGGCCACTCATTGTGTTGAGGATTGGACGACATTGCCTCCAATCCGCTTTGATGAGGACAACCTTTGGTTTCGCCGTATTCTTCAAATGACGTGCGATGTGCTGGCTGATGCGAACGGTGAATACCTTGTAGGCGTCACTGATCTGCATCCCGGTTTGGACGGGCTTGTTTCTCTGCGCGGTCCGGAGAGGCTTTGCATGGACCTGTATGACAGTCCTGATTTGCTTGCAGAACGGGTGGATCAGGTGTTTGCAGTTTATTGGCAGATGTTCCGGCGACTCTCGGATGAGATCAATGCCCGTCAGGAAGGCTCAACAAACTGGATGGGTTTATGGCGGCCGGCAGGCGACTGGTATGTGACCTCCTGTGATTTTTCCTGTCTGGTCAGCGAATCGCTGTTTGAACGGTTCATCGTACCGGGCATCCAGCGGGAGCTTGATGTCTTGCCTGCAAGCGTCTATCACCTGGATGGCGCCAATGCCTTGAGGCATCTGGACCGGATCTTGAAGATGAAAAAGCTGAAGGGAGTGCAATGGGTGCAGGGCGCGGGGGCAAAACCAGCCCGTGCGTGGATTCCCATCTATCAGCGTATCCAGTTGGCAGGAATGCGCGTTCAGGCGCAATGTGAACCCGACGATATCGGTCCGCTGTGCCGGGCTTTGAAGCCGGAAGGGCTCCACTTGGTATGCCGGGCGCGTTCCGAAAATGAGGCACACGATCTGGAAAAGCTTGCGCTGAGAGAAAGCCTGGCAGGGAGACAAGGAGGATAAAAGCAGGGAATCCGCTGATCATGTGATAAATTTGGAGTAAATGAAATGAAATCAAGGAGCAAACAAATCAATCGATCCTTCAGGATGAGGTGAGAACCCTTATGACCATCGAGCGAAGAGACCGCACCGCCCTCCGGGAGTTGGCGAAACTGCAGGCGGAGCTGGCTGCCTCTGAGCGCAACCAGCGTCTGTTCAAAGACTGGCTGGATTACGGCGCAGGCCGTCTGCCGGGGCGGATGATGATCCGGATTGAAATCGATACCTTTGAGAACGACGTACTGCCGCCCTTGATGAAATGCGAGGGCCCAGAGGCGCGCGAAATTGAGAAGCGGATGCTGCGCCCCATCGCAAACCACATCTTGTTTGGGGACGACACACTGGTTCCCCCGCATTACCCGGTGTTTGACCGGTTCAGC
>CAZJCB010000204.1:0-4347 GCA_964544245.1 uncultured Christensenella sp. | reverse complement strand
TGGCCATGTGCACCATGCCGTAGGCCAGGATGGCCATGTGCGCGATGCGGTCCCATTCCCCGGGGAAACGGTCCCACAATTTTTCGCACAGCCGGCGGTTGAGTTCCTCCAGGATCATGTAGACGCGGGGCAGCTGTCGGCGCACCAGGTCCTCCGGCCAGCGCTCCAGCGCCTCAGACATGATGGTGTGGTTGGTATAGGCCATACAGCGGTTGGTGACGGCCTGCGCCTCGTCCCAGCTCAGGCCCTTCCCGTCCATCAGCAGGCGCATCATCTCGGCGATGGCCAGGCCGGGGTGGGTGTCGTTGATGTGGAAGACCGCCTTGTCCGGCAGCAGTTTATAGTCCTTGCCGCCGCGCGCCTCAAAATCCTTCAGGGCGTACTGCAGGCTGGCGCTGACGAGGAAATAATGCTGGCAGAGCCTGAGCGTCTTGCCCTCGTAGTGGTTGTCCTCCGGGTAGAGCACCTTGCTGATGACGTTGGCCAGGTCCTGTTCCTTGGTGGCGTTGAGGTAATCGCCGTTGGAAAATGCGGAGAGGTCCAGGCCCTGCTTGCTCCGGGCGCGCCAGGTGCGCAGGGTGTTGACCCGTTCGTTGTCATAGCCCACCGCCGGCATATCGTAGGGGACGGCTTCCACCGTGCGGAAATCCCGCAGGGAGAAAACCTGCCGGCCGTCTTTCTTACTGCTGACGACCTGGCCCTCGAAATGCACCTCGACCGCGTCTTCTGTTCGGGCGACTTCCCAGACGTTGCCGCTCTGCAGCCAGTCGTCTGGCAGTTCCACCTGCTGCCCGCCGGTCAGTTTCTGGCGGAACAGGCCGTATTCATAGCGGATGGTGCAGCCCATCGCGTTCAGGTCCAGCGTAGCCAGGCTGTCCATAAAACAGGCGGCCAGGCGTCCCAGGCCGCCGTTGCCCAGGCCGGGCTCGGGCTCTTCGTGCATGATGTCCTTCCAGGACAGGCCCAGTTCCGTCAGCGCCCTGGTATAGGTATCCGTGCTCAGGAGGTTCAGCGCGTTGTTGAACAGCGCGCGGCCCAGCAGGAACTCGATGGAGAGGTAATAAACGCGTTTGCCGTTGAGCTTTTCATCGCGTTCGGTCGAATGGACCCACTTTTTCATGATCTGGTCGCGCACGGTGGAGGCGACCGCGTAGTACGTCTGGTAGGGGCTGGCTTCCTTCAGCGTCTTGCCGTAATAGCGCTGAAGCTTGCCCAGGATGGATTGCTTGATCTGGTCCTTGGTGTATTCGAAATCCGGCATACATTCTCCTTTGGCGCGTGTGACGCAAAGGGGATTATACCATGGGGGCGAATGAGTCGCAAACCGGACAAAAAGCGCCCGGATCGCCTTGTTTCTACGGTCTTCCCATCAAAAACCCGGGCCGGGACCATTATTCTTCATAAAACCAGATCTCCCCCGCCCCGTCCACCGTGAACCGGACAAAGTCCGTGAAGGTCTCCAGGCCGTACAGGTCCCTGAGTGTAAAGCTGTAGTAGTAGTCGGCCGGGGGCAGCTGCAGGTATCCGATCGTGAAGCCTTCCCCGGCGACGTACTCTTCGCCTTCGTCCAGGCCGAGGTATTCCCCGCTATCCCCGTCGTAAACGTCATAGAGGGGAACGATGGCGTCCCCCGCGCTGAGCCTCACGATCTCCTTGCCGGCGGCCCCGCTTTCGCTGATGCCGTCCCAGGCGCCGATCACGCGGAAGGCTTCCTCGTCCCACTCGTAGAGGATGCGCAGGTTGGTTTCCTGCCCGTTGAGCTTCACAGGGGCCGAATAGAGGTTGTAGGCCTCGTTCTGCTCAAGCAGGTACAGGCTCAGCAGCTGGCCGTCCGGCAGCGCCGTCCACAGGCCGTCAAAGCTGTCCTGGATCAGGCCCGCTTCCTCGTCGAGGATCAGCTCGTCGTCCTCGCCCAGATCAAACAGGACGCCGTCGCCCTCGTCCATCAGCAGGGTGAAGGTGGCGGACAGGAGGGTCTCCATGCTGTCCGGAAGGAGTTCCAGCGTGTAGGTGCCCTCACTGTCGACGTAGGCGGAGAGCACTTCCAGCAGGCTGTTCTCATCCGTCTGGAATCCCTGGTCCCCCTGCGCCTCGTCCAGTTCGGCAAGGACAGGGTCAAGCCATTCTTCCTGCGCTCCCTGCGCGTCTTCCTGCCCGGCGAAGCCCGCGGCGTCGCCCGACTGCGCGCCGTAGAGCACGCTGGCCACGAAGCGCCGGTACCCCTCGCTGGGCGAGGCTTTCCTGAACACCGCGTACTCCTGGGAGCCCTGCACCTTCAGCGGATAATACACCGACAGGCCCGTTGACCCCTGCCGGCCGGAGCCCGCCACCCGGTACGCCACCGCCTCTTCCAGCGCCCGGAGCGCTTCGCGGGCCCCGGGCAGCACGTCCTGGACCTCGCGCATCATGGAGCCGATGTCCACCATGTTGGTATAGCCCTCTTCGGGGGTGTTGCCGCCGTAGTTTTCCGCCCGGTGGATGCCCCTGATGACGGCGCTCAGGCGCGCCCCGTCCGCCGCGGCGCGCAGCATCTCCCAACCGACGGCGTCCATGGCCTCCGCCAGGGCGGGCAGCCTGTCCAGGTCCGTGACCGACAGCGTGGTGATCGCCTCATCGTCCGCCAGGACGTTGGCGGCCAGAAAACCGTCCGCGATGACCCGCCCCAGCGCCGCCCCGTCCGCCTGCGGGTTCTCCTTCAGGTAACCGCCCAGGGAGGCGTAATCCCAGCCGGAGCCCGGCTCCAGCTCTTCAGAGGCGATCAGGTACCTGGCATAGGGCGCGACGGTCTGCGCGGTCTCCAGGGTGGCCATCAGGCAGGCGTCAAAGCCGATGAACTCAAAGGCTTCCTCAAAGCCCGACAGGGCCCCGCCGATCTCTTCCAGCGACAGACTGTCGTTGTCAAACAGCTCGTCAAAGCACACGCCGTTGATGCTGCCGCTGCCATGGTTCCAGAGGATCAGGCCGCGGCGCGCCGCGCCGGAACGCTCAAAGCCCCAGGCGACGAACTCCCGCAGGGTTTGGGCCTCCCCCATGTTTTGAAGCGCCCCCTCGTACACGGGGAACATGTCGCCATCATAGATCTCAAAGCGGCTGATCCTGTCGCCGGGGATGGCGTCCGGCGCCGCCCATTCCCGCGTGCCGCCGGTCTGCACCAGGAAGCGCACGTTCCCCCCGGTACCGGCGCCGATCATCTCGGCCAGGTCGGCCGTCGCCGCCCCGCCTTCGGTCTCCAGGTCCGTGCCGCAGAGGTAGACCAGGATGACCCAGTCCTGCGCCGCCTGCGCCAGGGCGACGGAAAGCCCCCCGAGAGCCAGGGCAAGGGACAGCAGGGCGCAAAGTGTTCTTTTCATTCATACCTCATGAAACCGGTTGGGATGACTTTCCTACAGCACAAACCGCGACGCGATGGAGAAAAAGATGAACAGGCTGGCCGCGTCCACCAGCGTGGTGATCATCGGGGAAGCGGCGACCGCTGGGTCCAGCCCGGCGCGCTTGGCCAGCAGGGGCAGCACGCAGCCGAAGGATTTGGCGAGGATCACGGTGCACAAGAGGCTGACGGAGATGACCCCCGCCAGCACCAGGCCGGCCCCGTTGAGCAGCAGCAGGCGCAGGAAGGTGACCAGGGCCAGCGCGAGGCCCAGCAGGATGCCGATCCTGAACTCCGTCCACAGCACGCGGAAGGTGTCCTTGAACTGCACCTCGCCCAGCGCGATGCCGCGCACCATCAGCGCGGAGGCCTGCTGGCCGCTGTTGCCGCCGGTGTCCATGAGCATGGGGATGGAGGCGGAGAGGAGGATGTTGACCGCCAGGACGGCCTCAAAGCGGGCGATGATGGCGCCGGAGAGGATGGAGGCGAACATCAGGATCATCAGCCAGGGCAGGCGGTTGCCCGCGAGGGTGAGCAGCCCCGTCTTGAAATAGGGCTCGTCCGCGGGCGAAAGGCCGGACATCTTCTCAAAGTCCTCCGTGGTCTCCTCCTGGATGACGTCCATGACCTCGTCGTTGGTGATGATGCCCACCATGCGCCCCTCGCCGTCCACCACCGGGATGGACAGGAGGTAGTATTTGCGCACGATGTCGGCCACGGCCTCCTGGTCGTCCAGCGTCCTGACGGAAATCACGCCGGGGTCCATCAGCTGTTTGAGCGGGGTGTCCTCCGGCATCACCAGCGCCTTGTGCAGGGGCACCGTGCCGATGAGGCGGCGCTGCCCGTCCAGCATGTACAGGGTGTACACCGTCTTCTTGTCAACGCCGGTCTCCCGGATGCTGCGCAGCGCGTCCCTGACGGTCATCTCCGGGGTGACCTCGCAGTATTCGATGGTCATCAGGGAGCCGGCGGAATTGTCC
>CAZJCB010000203.1:0-4349 GCA_964544245.1 uncultured Christensenella sp. | reverse complement strand
TCAGGGGCTGCCGCGGCAGACGCGGGAGCCCTTTTTTATTTCGCTCAGTAGAGGATCATTTCCGTGAAGGAGAACGCCGGGATCGGATAGGTGTTCGGGCCTTCCATATTGGGATCGCTGTATTCGTATTCCACCTTGATGTTGCCGCCTGAGCCCATGGTCTCCTGTACGCGCCCGCCCGGGGCGGACATGCGGCGGGCGCGGGCCGAATGGAATTCCCGCCCAAGGGCGGAGAAATCCAGAGACACCCGCGCGTCCTGGTCGCATTTGTTGACAAGGTAGACGACCAGGCGGGTCTCGTCCCCGTTCCACGCCGCCTGAATTTCGACGCTCTTGAGGCTGTCGGGCTCGTATCCCTCGATCTCCAGCGCCCAGGCGGCCTCGGAGCGCGCCATCTGCTCATACAGCAGGCCGCAGATCGGAAGCATCACTTTTTCCTTCGCGACCTCGATGCAGGACTGTCCGGAGGTGTTGCAGAGGTTGTTGAAGCACATGAAGCGCACGATGTCGCCGCAGCGGTGATAGTTCAGCAGGTTGCCGATCAGCGTCAGCCCGTAGATCCAGGTCCTGCGCGCCTCGCGGATCGTAATGCCATGAGCTTTATAGAATTCGGCAGTGAACGGCGCGAGCGTGTTCTCGCGGTTCTGAAGCGCTTCGGTGTCGCAGTAATAGATCTTGTGGTCGTGGGTTTCGTTGTAGCGTTTGACGATCCCCACCTTGCAGGCGATGTTGTCAGGCGCGCAGACGCGGTCAGCCAGGAAGTCGACCGCCTCACCGCAGATGTCGAGCATCGGCTCAACCACCAGGCGCAAATCGTGATAGGAGCACAGGCCGATCTGCACCGACGGGTCGACCGACTTCATCGCCCGGGAGTATTTGATGACGGTCCTGGCGTATTCTTCCTTGGTGAACCAGCGGAAAGTCTCGTTGTCCATCTCCCAGTACCTGACGAAATAGGGTTTCGGGTGGCCGTTTTTGGCGCGCAGGCTCCCCATCGGCGTCGTCACGGCGCCGTTGCAGTACTCCACCCACTGGCGCGCGCATTCGACGCCCGCGTCGATGTCCGTGATCCCCGGCAGATCGTCGCCATGGGCGTTGAGCGTTTCGCCGCCCATCGTCGGATGTGAATTCAGGTAAAAACGCTTGCCGGGATGGAAGAAATTGACGACCAGCATCGCTTCGCAGCCCAGCGCCTCGGTCAGCTGCAGGAATTCGTCGGTGCCGACGTCGTTGTAGTTGACGTCGCCCCAAAAATAGGAGTCTTCCGGTTTGCGGCTGTTCCGCAGCCCGATCCCGTCCCGCCAGTCGTGCAGCGAAGCGAAGCACCCGCCCGGGAAACGCAGCACGGAGGGCTTGACCCGCCTGAGCCCGCCGATCACGTCCGGCCGCCAGCCGCCCACCGTATCCGTCGGCATCAGCGAGAAAGCGTCGGCGGTCACCCGCCCGGGCGTGATAAAGAGGGAGAAGGTCGCCCAGCCCTCAAACGCCTGGTTTTCAAGCGTCGTCTCATAAAAAGCGCCTTCGGGCGAAATTTCACCCAGCGGCAGCACGGCAACCGGCTCCCGGTCAAAGGTATCGCGGCCCGTCGGATAGAAGCGGATCTCTGCGCGGACCGGCTGCCCGCCCGCGTTTTTCAGGAAACCGCTGAACCTGTACGACTGCCCGGGGCACAGGTACTTGCCGCTCTGGGCGACGCCGCACATCCTTTCGGCTTCGAAGTTATGGATCGACAGGCTGCTCTTCCCGTGGACGCCGCCTTCGACCCGCTGGACCGTCAGCGAATAAAACGGCGCCTTTTCGGTGATGAACGAGCAGTCCGGCGTGATGCTTTCCGGCCTGTCCATCGCGGGGCACGCGAACCAGCGCGGGTGCATGTAGCCCGAATGGTACCATTCCTGCCCGGACCAGTCGTTGCCGATCACATCCCAGCCGCCGAACCAGTCGTAGGTCGCGGGCGTGATCGGGTACGCCTTTTCAAAGCTGCGGTTGTAAAACATTTCCGACCACATCGCCTCCACCTGATACCCGAAGCCGACCTCGATGAAGTTGCCGCAGAGCATCCTGCTGACCGGCGTGTCGCTCACCTTTTTCCCGGTGACGCGAAAGACCTTTTTCCCGTTTTCAAATTCCGAAACGTTCGTTGCAGCCATCTCTTTTCCTCCTGCAGGATTTCTGGTTATGAACAGCGGCGGGCCCTGTGATGATCGCGCTCAGCATAGCAGAATTTTCCCCCTCAGTCCAGAACTGAACGCTCCGTTCCTGCCGGGACCGGGCGCGCGGCGGGGACATGGCAGCCATTGACAGACGCATCGCGGTTTGTTACCATTCAGGCAGATATTTGAACACTGTCCGACAGGTTTACCCGGCCTCATTCACGTTTGGATGCCCCGCCTGATTTTAGTAGAGTTGGGAGGTCATCTGGTTTGCAGGCAAAATCGCGCAGACTCTGGGCGCATATCCGCCAGGACGGAGGGCTGTACCTCCTTCTGCTGCCGGCTGTGCTGTACGCGCTGATGTTCCTGTACGCGCCGATGGGCGGCGTCATGATGGCGTTTACGGACTATTCGCCGACCAAGGGCATCTTCGGCAGCCCCTGGGTCGGCTTCAAATACTTCGCGAAATTCTTCAACGCCTACAATTTCGAGCAGATTTTTTACAATACGCTCTCCCTGAGCGTTTACAACCTGGTCGCCCAGTTCCCGATTCCGATCGTCTTCGCGCTGCTGCTCAACCAGATGCGCCAGCGCCGCTTCAGAAAGCTTGTCCAGACGGTTTCCTACGCGCCGCATTTCATCTCCACGGTCGTGTTGGTCGGCATGCTCAACGTGTTCCTCTCACCCTCCACCGGCGTCGTCAACGCGCTGATCAAGAGCCTCGGCGGCGAAGCCGTCTACTTTCTGGGCAAGGCGGACCTGTTTCGCCCGGTTTACGTCTGGTCGGGCGTCTGGCAGGACACCGGCCGCTCCGCGATCATCTACATCGCGGCCCTGACCGCCATTGAACAGGACCTTCACGAAGCCGCGATGGTCGACGGCGCGAGCAAACTGCAGCGGACGCTTTATATCGACATCCCCGGCATCATGCCCACGGCCGTGATCATGCTGATCCTGAACCTGGGAAGGATCATGTCCGTCGGTTTTGAGAAGGCGTACCTGATGCAAAACACCCTGAACATCACAGCTTCCGAGATCATCTCGACCTATGTCTACAAGGTCGGCCTCCTCAACGCGCAGTTCAGCCTCTCCACCGCGATCGGGCTGTTCAATTCCGTGATCAGCTGCGTCCTGGTCATCTCCGTCAACGCCATCGCCCGGCGGTACAGCGACACCAGCCTTTGGTGAGGAGGGAAGCGATATGGCCGGAAAACGTGTGAAAATACAGACAGGGCTGGGCGACAGGACGTTTGACACGGTCGTCTACGCGCTGATGCTCGTGTTCCTGCTGATCTGCCTGTACCCGCTTTACTTTATCATCATCGCCTCCATCAGCGACCCCTACATGGTCTCCTCCGGCAAGGTGATCTTCTACCCCCGGGGGGTCACGTTCAGCGGATACGAACGCATTTTCAACTACAGGAAAATCTGGAGCGGCTACCGCAACACGATCCTCTACACCTCGCTGGGCACCGCGATCAACGTCGTCATCACGGTCTTTGCCGGCTACGCGCTCTCGCGCAGGACGCTTGTGGGCCGGAAGTTCTTCCTGATGCTGTTCGTTTTCACGATGTTCTTCAACGGCGGCATGATCCCGACCTATATGGTCGTGGATTCCCTCGGGCTGATCAACACCATCTGGGCGATGGTGCTGCCAAACGCGCTGCAGGTATGGAACCTGATGATCGCGCGCTCCTTTTTTGAAACGACGATCCCTGAGGACCTGCGCAGCGCCGCCTTCATCGACGGCGCGGGCAACCTGCGCTTTTTCTTCCAGATCGCGATGCCGCTCTCCAAAGCCATCGTGTCGGTCATGGTCCTTTTTTACGCGATTTCCCACTGGAACGCTTTCTTCAACGCCTTCATTTACCTGGAATCGGACAAGCTGTACCCGCTGCAGGTCGTCCTGCGCGACATCCTGGTGGCCAACCAGCCCGACCCCTCGATGATTGACGACCTGGCCACGCTACTGGAGAAACAGAAGGTCGCAGAGATGCTCAAATACGGCCTGATCGTGGTGGCGAGCGTGCCGGTATTGATCCTCTACCCCTTCGTGCAGCGTTATTTCGTCACGGGCGTGATGGTCGGCTCCATCAAGGGATGACCGCCGCGGCTGCGGCTCCCGCCCCCAACAGGGGAAAGACCGTCCGCTCCCTGCCCCCGCGTCTCTCATGCGGGCGATGCCCGTAAAATAAT
>CAZJCB010000202.1:0-4369 GCA_964544245.1 uncultured Christensenella sp. | reverse complement strand
CGGGCTGCTGAAAATCGAGATGCACTTCCTGGCCGACCTCTACGTCCCCTGCGAAGTCTGCAAGGGCAAACGGTACAGCCATGAGACGCTGCAGATCAAATACCGCGGCAAAACCATTTCAGACGTCCTGAACATGACGGTGGACGAAGCACTGAAGTTTTTCGAGCACCACGCGGGCATCAGGCAAAAGCTGAAAACCCTGCACGAAGTAGGGCTTGGCTACATCCAGATCGGCCAGCCTTCGACCACCCTCTCCGGCGGCGAAGCGCAGCGGGTCAAACTGGCGACCGAACTGAGCCGGCGGGCGACCGGCCGGACGCTGGTGCTGCTGGACGAACCGACCACCGGGCTGCATGTCGACGACGTGTCCCGGCTCATCAAGGTGCTGCAGCAGCTGACCGACGCCGGCAACAGCGTGCTGGTCATCGAACACAACCTGGACGTGCTGAAGACGGCCGATTATATCATCGACCTGGGCCCTGACGGCGGTGACCGCGGCGGGCGCCTTGTCGCCAGCGGCACACCGGAGGAAATCGCCAGGGCGGAGGGCAGTTACACCGGCGAATATCTCAGGAAAGCGGGCATCGGCTGATGCGCTGCGCCTGCCCGGATTGCGGCGCTTTTATGCCCCAGGCTGAAAACGGCGCGCCGCGTTGCGTATGCCCGGCATGCGGTGCAACCTGCTCCGCGTGCCTGGGCACCCCGGGGCTGCTTTACCGGGATACGCTGAAGGAACAGCTGCGCCAGCGGGACAGCCTTCAGGAATACTTTCCAGATGAAACCGAAAATCACACAGGCTGAACAGAAACCCCGCCGTTTGCCTTGAATGACGGCAGGGCTTCCGGTATACTGGCGGGGACTGCTGCAATGGGAGGGACACGGATGCACAAACAGGTACAAAGCCCGCACCGCCGGGGCTGGCTCATATACAAGGAAAAGTTCCCGCAAGTGGTAAGCCTGCTCGCCCTTCAGCTGCTGCTGCGCGCCATCGCGTTCAGCCCCTTGCTGTACGCCGTGCTTTCGGGGAGTTTCTTCGGGATGAACCCGGAGCACTCGCCGGCCTTCGGTTTTCTCTTTTCGCTGCCGCTGTACGTCCTGCTTGTCATGCCGTTCCGTTTCCAAGCCGCGGCGCGGATGGCCGAACTTCACGGCACGGGCGAGGCTGACAGTGCGGCCCCCGGGCATTATCCCCTGTGGCTGAAGGCCGCGCTGTGGCGCCTGCTGCGCGCGTTGCCCTTCCTGCTGCCGTTTTTCGCCTTCATCTTCCTGTTTTACTGGTATATGCGCGTGCCCGGCTTCAACGAGTCCCTGCTCGCGATCGAAACGGTGGGAAAACTCATCGGCGGCGACTACCCGGCCGGCATCGCGCTCATCCTGCTGGCCGGGCTGGTGACGGCGGTTTTGGCCTGTATTGGCTGGAAGCGAGGCCTCGCCTTTGAACACCAACGCCTCACGGAATCAGGTGTGTTGGGAGCCTGGAAGGAAGGCCGCAGTGTGAGCCGGCGCCGCAGACGGCACATCCGCAGGACCAGCCTCGTCAACCTGCTCATCACCCTGCCCGCGCTGGTTGGCGTGCTCTTTGTTCTGGGCAGCCATTTGCTGTCCCTTCCGCGCATCGGGATGCTGATCATGGATTTCTTCAACATGGTCAGCGTGGTGCTGACCTTGAATTTCCCCGCCAGTTCAGTCTATCAGATCCTGATCGTGCTCGCGGTCCTCTGGCTGCCGCTGCTGCCCTGGCGCAAGCTGGCGCTCTGCGCGGTGCTGTCCCAGGGCAGGCACGGGAGCGCCGAAGCGTAGTTTGAGGCTGGATAAAGCGCTTTCAATTCACGCGGACCTGAGCCGGTCCCAGGCCGCGAAGACCGTCCGCGACGGCCGGGTGACCGTTGACTGCAGGATGGTAAATGACCCCGCGCAGCAGGTCAACGAAGGGAATGCCCTTACCCTGGACGGAATGCCCCTTCAGGGCGGCACGCAGCGGCACGTGATGCTCAACAAGCCGCTTGGCGTGCTGACCGCGGCCAGGGATGCAAGGGCTCAAACCGTGATGGACCTGCTGCCCCCGCAATTCGTGAAGCTGCGCTGCATGCCGGTGGGCCGGCTGGACAAGGACACCGAGGGCCTGCTGCTTCTGACGACCGACGGGGAACTGGCGCACAGGCTGCTCTCGCCCAGGCGGCACGTGATGAAGGAATACCTGGCCATTGTCACCGGAAGGCTTGACGAGGGCGACAGGGAGGCTTTCAGCAGCGGCATCGAACTGAAGGATTTCACCGCGCTGCCGGCGCAGCTCACCCTCCTGCGGGCAAACGACGTGGAGAGCGGCGCACTGGTCCTGCTCCATGAGGGCAAGCACCGCCAGGTTCGCCGTATGTTCGCGTCGCTGGGGCATGAGGTCACCGCGCTCAAGCGGCTGCGTTTCGGCCCGCTGAGCCTGGACGAAAGCCTTGCTCCAGGCAGCTGCAGAGACCTGACAGCGGAGGAAATAAGTGCGCTGAAGGAGGCCGTCGGGCTTGGGTGAGCAGTATTTCCAGGCAACGCCAGGTTCGGCGCATCGGCCCCAGGCCCTACGGGTGGATTACGGGGGCGTGGAGTTCACCTTCATGACCGATGCCGGGGTTTTTTCCAGGGACGGTCTTGACGAGGGGACGCTGGTGTTGCTGGATGCCACAGTACCTCACCTCACCGGCCGGGTGCTGGACCTGGGCTGCGGCTGGGGCCCGGCAGGCGTCATCGCGGGCAGGCTGTGCCACGGATGCGCCGTCACCATGAGCGATATCAACGAGCGCGCCTGCGGCCTCGCCAGGGACAACGCCACGCGGAACGGGGTGCGGGCGGAAGTCCATTGCGCGGATGGGCTTGGCGGCTTCGAAGGAATATTTGACTGGATCCTGCTCAATCCCCCCATCAGAGCCGGTAAAGAGACCGTATACGGGCTCTTCCGGGAGAGCGCCGTGCGCCTCGCGCCCGGAGGCCGGCTGGCGGTGGTCATCAGAAAGCAGCAAGGCGCGCCCAGCGCGAAAGTGTACCTGGAAAGCCTGTTCAATACCGTATCGCTTGCCCGGCGAAACAAGGGCTATCATGTATTCATCTGTGAGGGGGTGCGCGAATGACCTACGACAAGGCGTTCTTTGACGCGGGCATTGACCGGAGGGGTACCAACAGCGTCAAATGGTCGGCAAGGGGCATCATGCAGGAAGGGATGGTGCCGCTTTGGGTCGCGGACATGGATTTCGCCTGCGCCGAGCCCATCCGCCAGGCGCTTCTGGACAGGGCGGAGCACGCCTGTTACGGCTATACCTTTGCCGCACCGGAAGACGCGCTGGCCCTGGCAGGCTTCTGGGAGCGGCGCCACAAGACGCTGTTCAGGCCGGAGAACGCCCTGATGCTGCCCACTGTGGTCACCGGCCTGCGTGCCTGCGTGAACACCATGACACAGCCGGGCGACGGGGTCATCATCCAGACGCCGGTTTACGGCCCTTTCACCGCCTCGGTCAGGGAAAGCGGCAGGGTGGTGCTGGACGCTGAACTCATCAGGGACAGCGCCGGGCGCTACAGGATGAACTTCGAAGCGATCGAGCAGTACCTGAAAAAAGGCGCGCGCCTGATGATCCTGTGCAACCCGCACAACCCGGTCGGACGCGCCTGGGACGGGGAGGAACTGCGCATGCTGGTCATGCTGCTGAAGCGCTACAAGGCCAGGCTGGTGTCGGATGAGATCCATGCGGATTTTGTCCATGCGCCCAAGGCATTCGTATCCGTCCTCTCTTTGCCCGAAGCGCCTGAGGAGACTGTAAGCCTGGTCTCCGCTTCCAAGACCTTCAACATAGCGGGCCTGCATCAGGCAACTGCTGTGTGCAGGGACGCGGATACCCTGGCAATGCTGGGCCGATACGCCGACCGAAACGGTGCCCAGAGCGGGAACATTTTCGCGCTGGCCGCGACCCGGGCCGCCTATACCCATTGTGACGACTGGCTGGACAGCCTGCTGGCCTACCTGAGGGGAAACCAGGATGCGCTGAAAGAACTGCTGGGCGAACTGCTTCCCCACGCGGTGATTTCACCCATGGAGGCAACCTACCTTGCCTGGGTGGACATCCGCCCCTATGACACCCCCCACTGTGAAATCGGCAACCGTTGTAAAAAGCACGGCGTCGCCCTGTCCGACGGACAGTTCTTCGGCCACAGCGCCGGCGAAGGCTTTATGCGCATTAACTATGGCTGCCCCAGGAGCCAGCTGATGGAAGGCGTGCAGCGCTTCGCCCACGCGATCAAGGAAAGATAAGGGAGAACTTTAACATGAAAAACTTTGACCAGATACTGGAATCCATGCGCGAACCCATGGTTAGGACGCTGCAGGAGTGGATCA
>CAZJCB010000201.1:959-4381 GCA_964544245.1 uncultured Christensenella sp. | reverse complement strand
GCTGTGGCTCAAATACCGGGGGGCCAGGCGCGTCATCGTCAGCGACGCCTGCGACTTCCGGCTGGGGATGGCGGTCCGCATGGGCGCCGACGCGGTGCTCAACCCGCTCAGCGCCCCCTTTGAGAAGGAGATCCTCAGCCTGACCGGCGGCAAATTGTGCGACATCTCGGTGGAGGCGGTCGGGGCCAGCGCGACAGCCCAGGCATCGGTGGACGCGCTGAAAAACGCGGGCCTCGCGGTCTGGATCGGCAACGCGGCGAAAATGGTCTCGGTGGACATGCAGCGCATCGTGACCAGGGAACTCAGGATACTCGGGAGCTATATCTTCTCCCTGGATGATTTTGTGACCTGCGCCCATCTGCTGTCCGGGGCGGCGGTCGACCCCACGCCGGTCATCACGCACAGGATGGCCCTGAGCCAGGGCGTGGAGGCCTTCGAGCTGCTCCGGAACAACCGCGACGGAAAGGCGGTGAAGGTGATCCTGACAAACCAGTCCTAGATCCCTGACGTCCATTCGTTATTTTTTGTTGAACAGCCTGGAGGAATCGGTTTGTCCGGATGCGCGCCGGGCCGGCGCGGGCGGGCAATGCGATAGAGGGACCAAGAAAAAAGGAGGAACGTGAACATGGTGAGGAAAAGTCTTGTCGTACTGCTGGCGCTGGCCATGCTGCTCTCCACTGTCGGCGTAGGCGCGCTGGCCGAGGGCGGCACCTTCCTGATCGGCACCTACCTGCAGCTGACCGGCAGCAACTCCGTCGTGGGCAACGCGGGCAAGCAGGGCATCGAACTGGCGAAAAAGTACATCAACGCCAACGGCGGGTTCAACGGCGCCACCGTCGAGGTCAAGCACTATGACACCACCGGCAGCACCGAGGAAGCCGTCAAGGTGGTTCAGAAGATGCTCGTCAACGACGCGGTCAACGCGGTCGTCGGCTCCGTCAACTCCAACGAGGTTTCGGCCTGCATCCCCTACCTGAACGAGGCTGAGATCTACAACTTCGGGCTGGGCACCTCCGCGACGTGGATGGCCGATCCCAGCCGCATCTGGACCTTCCGCGCCAGCGCCAACAACGGGCGCATCGCGCCCCAGGACGCCGACCTGGTCCTGCAGCTGGGCTACAAGACCGTCGCGATCATCAACGGCACCGACGACACCGGCTCCTCCACGGCCGACGCCTTCCAGAAAGCCTGCGAGGCCAAAGGCATCACCGTCACGACCCGCCAGCAGTGCGACTCCGAGGACACGGACTTCAGCGGCCAGATCGCCCAGATCATGGCGACCGACCCGGACTGCATCTTCATGTCCCTCATCGGGACCACCTTCGGCCCCTTCGTCAAACAGCTGCGCAACATGGGCTACGCGGGCATGATCGGCTGCAAGGAGAGCTTCGCGCTGGAATATCAGCAGGTCGCGGGCGCGCAGAACGCCAACTACATCTTCTACGCCTATCCCTACGTGTCCTACCGGAACATCGAGGACTGCAACATCCCCATCATGAAGGAATTCCTCGAGCGCTTCGTGGCGGAATACGGCGTCCTGCCCGCGCATGAGTCCGCCTACCGCGGCTGGGACACCATGATGGCGATGTGGGAAGCCACCAAGGTCGCCGGCAACAACGACAAGACCGCCCTGCGCGACGCCATGGTCGGCGTCAAGATCCCGGGCCTGGGCGGCGAATTGGACTACACCAAGGGCGACCGCGAGGGCTACAGCCAGTTCTACTCCTTCGTGCTGGTCGACGGCATCAACATCCTGATGGACGAATGGCTCGCCAGCGGCGGCTATGAGGCCTACAAGGCCGCCACGGGCCGGGACCGCTGAGATTCTCTTCCGTGCCCGGCGGGCCAGGCAGACGCTTTGCCCGCCGGGCGCATTGTCCGGCGAATCCAAAAAATCACTATTCCCTGACTGGACTGCGCGGCGCGGCGAAGGTTTGCCCCGCCGCCGATTTGTACCGAAGCCCCCGCCGGCGCGCGCGCCCGGCCATAGAATCCTCCCCGGCTGGTTCCTTGTGCTCTTTTTGTTTACCTCAAGGAGGCGGACCATGTTCAAGATCATCCTGGTGAACGGCCTGATCATCGGCTCCATCTACGGCCTGATCGCCCTCGGGTACAGCCTCATCTACAGGGCGTCGGGGCTGATGAGCTTCGTGCAGGGCGACATGATCACGTTCGGGGCCTACATGGGGCTCACGTTCTTCAAGGTCCTGGGCCTGCCCATCTACGTGTCTTTCGTGCTGACGTTCGGCAGCGCGTTTCTATTGGGCATGCTGCTGGAGAGGGGCGTGATCCGCGTCCTGATGAGAAAGAACGTCATTCCCATCTACATCGTCCTGGCCACGATCGCGATCTCCTACGTCATCCAGAACACCGCGCAGGTGTCCTACGGTTCGGCGACGCAGTGGTTTCCGCAGGTTTTCGCGAAGGGCACCCTGAAGATCTTCGGCGTCACCGCCCAGACCGAGGCCTACGTCTGCCTGGCCGTTTCGCTGGTGCTGATGGTCGCACTGCACTTTTTTATGACCAGGACGAAATTCGGCACGGCCATGCGCGCCGCCGCGATGGACCCGCTGGCGGCGGCGTCCTGCGGGATCAACACCTCGCTGAGCACCGGCATCACCTGGGGGCTTTCGGCGGGCATCGCGTCCCTGGCGGGCATGCTGCTGGGGCCGATGTACGGCGTGTTTACCATGCTGGGCGCGACGATCGGCAGGAAGGGTTTTGCCGGCGCGGTGATCGGCGGCTACGGGAACATGTACGGCGCCATGCTGGGCGGCATGGTCCTGGGCCTGATCGAGACCTTCGCCGCCGGCTACTGGAGCGGCACGTACAAGAACCTCATCGCCTACGCGGTGCTGCTCCTGTTCCTGTTCATCAAGCCCACCGGCCTGTTCAACGAAAAGGCCATCCAGGACGTATAAAGAGGAAAGGAGGCCGATGTGATGAAAGACCGGAAAGTGCTGGCGCGGGGTTCGGGCGCCGCCGCGGCGCTGGTGGCCCTGCCTTTTCTGGTGCGCCTGGTCTCGGGCAACGAATACGGCGTCATGATCATCTGCATCATGCTGGTCTACATCATCGCCGTGTCGGGCCTGGACATCCTGTTTGGCTACAGCGGCCAGATCTCCCTGGGGCACGCGGCGTTTTTTGTCATCGGCGCGTACACGTCGGGCCTGCTGAACAATTATTTCGGCACGCCGCTGTACCTGACGATCCCGCTGGCCGCCGTCTTCTCCGCGCTGATGGGCGGCCTGCTGGCCTATCCGGCCTCCAAGCTGAAATTCCACTTCCTGTCGCTGGCGACGATCGCCTTCGGGGAATTGGTGTATAACTTCCTCTACGTCTCCCCCAAACTCTCCCCGGGCGACACGACCGGCTTCACCAACGACTACCTGGGCATCAAGGCCGTCAGCATCGATTTTTTG
>CAZJCB010000201.1:0-949 GCA_964544245.1 uncultured Christensenella sp. | reverse complement strand
CTACACCGCGTGGTATTTTTTCCTGCTGGCCATCGTCCTGCTGGCGCTGCTCGCCAAACAGTTCCTGGTTCACTCGCGCACCGGGCGCGCGTTCACCGCCATTCGGGAGAATACCTACGCAGCCGACGGAATGGGCGTCAACGTGCGCTGGAACAAGGTCCTGGCGTTCATGGTCAGCGCGTTTTACACCGGGCTTTCAGGCGCGCTGTTCGTCCACCTGATCAAGTACATCAGCCCCGAGACCGGCAAGAACAAGCAGTCGGTGCTGATCCTCACGATGCTGCTGTTTGGCGGCAGCGGGTCCCTGGTCGGGCCGATCATCGGCGTGGTGATCCTGGAGATCCTGCTGGAGCTCATCCGCCCGCTCGCCGAGTACCAGATGCTGCTCTACGGCGTGCTGCTGCTGATCGTCATCATCGCGCTGCCCGGGGGCATCTACGGCGGCGTCAAGGACGTGCTCATCTCGCGCAAGCGCAGGCAGATGGCGCGGCTCGCCGCGGCGGGCGCGGGGGCCGGGGAAGAAGCGCGGAAGGGCGGTGGCGGGGATGCTTGAGACGAACAAGGTCACCATCAATTTCGGCGGCCTGATCGCCGTCAACGAGGTGAGCGTCTGCGCCCGGGAGCACAAGATCACCGCGCTCATCGGCCCCAACGGCGCGGGCAAGACGACGCTGTTCAACTGCATCAGCGGCGTGTACAGGCCCGCCAGCGGCGAGGTGCTGCTGGACGGGGAGCACCTGGAGGGCAAGCGCGGCTACCAGATCAACAAGGCCGGCATCGCCCGCACCTATCAGGTGATCAACCTGTTCTGGAAGATGAACGTGATCGATAACGTGCTCGTCGGGATGCATTCCCGCCTCACGTCTACCTTCTGGGACTGCATTCTGAACACACCAAAGAAGCGCAGGGAGGAAAAAAGCATCCTCGCCAGGGCGCACGAGTGGCTGGA
>CAZJCB010000200.1:0-4385 GCA_964544245.1 uncultured Christensenella sp. | reverse complement strand
CTTCACCGCGCACACCACCAACCCTGTCCCCTTCATTGCATGCGGAGAGGAATTCATCGGCAGGAAACTGCGCGAAGGCGGCCGTCTGGCGGATATCGCGCCAACCATGCTCAAAGCCATGGACCTCCCCATTCCCGCAGAAATGACAGGGGAGCCGCTTATTTAGTGAATTTCAAGCCGTTGATCATCCCTTGCCGCTTCAGCCAATGGAAGGTGTCTTCCAGGGTTTCTTCTATCGGGCGGGGATCAAAGCCCAGGTCGCCCTTCGCCTTTGCGGAACTGAACAGGCTGTTGAAGGTGATTGTTTTCAGCGCGTAAATGCTGAAAATCGGCTTGATCTTCCTGATTTTGTAACCCAGGGACATCATCGGCAAAGCCAGCCTGGCCAGCCAGTGCGGGCAGACAATCCTAACCTTCTTTCCCCCGGATACCTTGTGAAAAACATCCAGGATGTCCATCATCGAGATATACTCCCCGGCCAGAATATAATCCCTGCCGGGTAAACCGCGCTCTGCCAGCGTTACGATGGCGCCGGCAACGTCGCGCACATCAACGAAATTGTAGCCTCCCCGGATGCCGACCGGTATCTTGCCGGCGAAATAATCCAGGAACATCTGTGTCAGGTTTCCCGCGGCATAGTCTCCCGGCCCGCAGAGCCCGGATGGATAGACAATATTGGCGTTCAGCGCCTTCTCCTTGCGCGCCCGCGTCACCAGGGCTGCGGCTTCCGCCTTTGTTTTCGCGTAATAACCGACCACCTGGTCCGGGTCCGTGCCCTCCGGCTCCGCCATCATATCCCCGTGGGGCAGCTCGGTGATGGCGTGCACGGATGAAACATAGATCAGTTTGATGACCTTCGGGTTCAGGCAGCGTGAGATGATTTTTTCAACGCCCTTCACGTTGACCTGGTAAACCTTGTCCACCGGGACCATGCTCATGGAAATCAGGCTGGCGCAATGGATCACAACGGCCGTTTCACCCTCCTTCAGGGCAAAGAACCGGTCAAGGTCTCCCTCACTGAGCAAATCACCGCAGCAGATCTCAACCTCTTTGGGGATCAGTTTTGCGAGCGGGTCTCCCGGCAGGACAAAAGCCCGGACACGCTCACCTTTCGCCAGCAGCAGCGGCAGTATCGCGCTTCCCAGAAAACCGGAAGCGCCTGTCATCAGAATCACGAATCTTCACCCCTTGTTTCCCCAACCCAAAATCGGCCGCAAGCCAATGTTGACAAACTTGTTATATTTATCATAAAATAGAGCATCGTATCGTTCAATCATCACTTTGTCGGGAAATGATTATTGAATGTCAATCTGAATCCCATTGTTCTGAAGGAGACATTATGACAGAAACTGGCCAGAGCAAAGAAAACAGGCGGGTCCGCTATACGAGGATGGCTTTGCGGGAAAGCCTGCTTGCGCTTCTGCAGCAATACCCAATCAGTAAAATCACCGTTTCCCGCATCTGCGAGCAGGCAGACGTCAACCGGAGCACGTTCTACCTGTACTACAAGGACGCCTATGACCTGCTGGAGAAAATTGAGAGCGAACTGTATGACGAACTCTCCCAGGCCATTGCCAAATCCAGTGACATGATGCCCAATTCCGACATACTCAAACGCGTCTATGAAATCATCTACAAAAACCGCGACCTTTGCCGGGTGCTGTTCGGCGAGTACGGTGACAAGGAGTTCATGAAGAAAGTCGGCAGCCTGCACAGGGAGCGCATGCTGCAGGAGTGGAAGAAGCTGTACGGCAGCATTGATGACACCCTGCTGGACTATCTGTACGCTTTCTCCGCATACACCAACATCGGTATCATGGACCGCTGGATCGCAAGGGACTTTCAGGAAACGCCGGACCAACTCGCCCAGATGGTCAGCCGGCTGCTGCTCAGCGGGGTGTCCACCTATCTGGCAAAACGCTGAACCAGCCTTCTGTAGCAACAGCATTTGATTGTCAGGCGCGGAGAGATCCGCGCTTTTTGATTGAATTGATTTGACATGTCATTCGGGATCATTGTTGTTGCTCAACTCCTGGAAATATCATACCTCAGTTCACCTTGTTGCCACACTGATGCACCGTGCTGGCAGCTCTGGCGGCGTGACTTTTCCCCTTGCCTCCCGGCGGGAACAGTGTTATACTATGCACAAGAACACCTGTTCTTTCATGGGGGTGAAAGAGATGCGCACCATCCTGCACAGCGACTGCAACAGTTTTTACGCTTCGGTGGAAGCGGCGGAAGATCCGCGCCTGAAGAACAAGCCCGTCGCGGTGTGCGGCGACCCCAAACTGCGCCACGGCATCGTCCTGGCCAAATCCGAAGCGGCAAAGAAATGCGGGGTCATCACCGGCGAGGCGATCTGGCAGGCCCGGCAAAAATGCCCCGGCCTCATCCTCATCGCCGCCGACCAGCGCAAGTACCTGATGTATTCCCGCAGGATGCGGGAGATTTACAGGCGCTATACCCATCTGGTGGAACCCTTTGGCCTGGACGAAAGCTGGGCGGACGTCAGCGGGCATGCCCTGAGCGGGGAAGAGATCGCCGCAAGGATCCGCAACAGCGCCTGGGAAGAAATCGGCATAACGCTGTCCGTCGGGGTCAGTTTCAACAAGGTGTTCGCAAAACTGGGTTCGGACATGCGCAAGCCAAATGCCACCGTCGTCATCACGAGGGAAAATTACCGCAGGAAGGTCTGGCCGCGGCCCGCAGACGAACTGCTTTACATCGGCCGCGCGACGAAAAACCGCCTGGCCGGCCTGGGCCTGTATACCATTGGAGACCTGGCGAAGGCGCCGGACGCGCTGCTGGAGGAGGCCCTGGGCAAAAACGGCCTGATGCTGGGCCGGTTTGCCCGCGGGGAGGATGACTCCCCGGTGCTGTGCGCGGAGGAAGCGGACGAACTCAAGTCCATCGGCAACTCCACCACGCCTCCGCACGACCTGAGGGACGAGGAGGAGGCAAAAGCCGTGCTCTACCTGCTCAGCGACAGCGTGGCCGCCCGCCTGCGCGCGCACCAATTTGCCTGCGGCACCGTGTCCGTCTGGATGCGCGACAGCGAACTGAACAGCCTGAACCGGCAGTGCCGCCTGCCCCAAAAGAGCGACTCAGGCACGGATATCGCGCAGGCAGCCCTCGGCCTGCTGCGGGCGCATTACGGCTGGCATCTGCCGCTGCGGTCCCTCGGCGTGTGCGGAAGCGACCTGCTCAGCACCGCGGGCACCGTCCAGATTCCCCTTGTGTCCTCCCGCCGCCAAAAAAAGGAGCACGCGCTGGGCGAAGCCCTGGACGGCATCCGCGCGCACTGGGGACACAATGCCATCCGCCGGGGCCTGATGCTGTGCGACCGGGGGACTTCAGACCTCAACCCCGTGGATGACCACGAGCTGCAGCCGCTGGGCGCGATGCGGGGAAGGGGTTAGAATAGCCTGCGAACCGGTGAGGCGGCGGTTATGGATGCCAACATTCCCGTTCTTTGGCGGGGCAGGAGGCGTGCAGAAAGGGGAGATCGACAATGTGCGGAAAATACCACATCACCACTGAAGACGAAAACATCAGCTTCCGGGAGGCCCTGGAAAAGCTGATGCTGGAGCACCCGGAAATCGACATCAAGACGGGCGACATCCTGCCAAGCCAGATCGCCCCGGTCATCACCGCGCAGGGCCTGTCCCCCATGCGCTTCGGGCATCGGCTGGGTTCCCTGAAGCGCCTGCTGATCAACGCGCGCAGTGAAACGGCCGCGGCCAGCCCCCTTTTCGCCCCAAGGCTAAGGTCATCACGCTGCCTGGTGCCGGCAAAGGCCTTTTACGAATGGTCGCCCAGTAAAAAGCCTTACCTGTTCGGGCGGGACCGGGGCGGGCTCATCCACATGGCGGCGCTGTATTTCCCAGGGACTGAGGCGCAAGATTTCGTCATCATCACAAGGGACGCCGCGGGGCCGCCGGCCGGCGTTCATCCGCGGATGCCGCTGATTTTCGGCAGCCTGGAACTGCAGGACGCCTGGCTGCGCCAGGATGGCCTGGCGGAGTCCTTGCTGCGCATTCAGGATGAGACCCCGTTGGCGGAACTGGCGCTGACCGGTTAACGCAATGATCCTGTCTCCCGTAGTTTTCCAGAGATTTTATTGCAATGAAGCATAAAACCGGCAGAGATAACTCTGTCGGTCTTGGAGAAGGACACGAGATTGATACAAAATGCACCCGGTAACCTCGTTTCCGTTTGTTCCGTTTGCTTTGTGCACACCCCTTTATCACTATGATTTCAAATTTCAAGACATAGCTGAACATTGCGTAAAAAAGAGTGCAGGCATAATGACTTGCACTATTTGGTTCTGTATTTGCTTAATGGAATACTTAGTTACTTCCCTTCCGCACTTGAACCGAAATACA
>CAZJCB010000199.1:0-4388 GCA_964544245.1 uncultured Christensenella sp. | reverse complement strand
AACCAGGGCTGCAGGTCGTGCAGGCCGGGGATATGGGTGTTGAAGGCGTAGAAGCCCTCGCCGCCCGCGGCCTGCAGTTTTTTGAACAGCTCATGGTAGCCGTCCAGGGTGGGTTCCACCGCCGCCAGGTCTACGCCGGCCTTGTCGGCGACGACCTTGTTGACGGCCGGCAGCTTGTGTACTTCGGTCTTGTTGAAGCCGCCCCAGATGCGGCCGTCGATGGTGAGCTGCTCCCATTCCTTTTCAGGGACGACCTCGGTGTCGCCCAGGATGGGGGAAGCCTTGACCCAGTCGGTCAGGTCGGTCAGGATCTCATCCGCCTGCATGTCATACAGCTGCTGCAGGCTGACGTACAGCAGGTCGTACTCCTCGCCGGCGTTGAGCTTGTTCATCAGGACCTCGCCATAGTTGGAGGCGGGCTTCTCCATAATGACCGTGCCGTTGATGCCCTTGCCGAACGCCTCGGCGAAGAGCAGCATTTCCGCTTCGTCCTTTCCGCCGGTCACGTTGGTAAGGATCTTCACGGTGCCGATGTTTTCACCCTCCGCGCCGGCAAGCGCCGGGATGCCCATGGTGATGGCCATCGCCAGGGCCAGCGTCAGGGACAGCAGCCTCTTTGGGGAATTTCCTTTCATCTTTCTCATCCTTCCGTATGTAGTTGACGCGTACGCGCCGGACCGGATGTCGGTTCTGGCCGTTCGCGTCACTGTATCCGCAGTATATCATCCATATGGATATATTTCAATAGCATCCCTGAAATATCTTTTTGTTCCGGTAATGTATTTTTCCGTTAATAATTTTCCATTTTGATAATTTGTCGGGGATCTATATGGGATCCTGGTACGGCAGGACTGTTTGACCTTCATCCGCCCCCCTGAAGATCATCCTGTCTTGCCTTGTTTTATCAACATAAGCGGATTTCCGGAGCAAATATTTCATGCAATCATGTCAAGCCCGCTTGCGCACATATGATATATTTGGTATACTCAATCCGGAACACTGTGACGCAGCTTCCTGCCGGGAGAAGGGATGAAAGCCGTGGACGAACTATCCTACCTGTATGAAAAGATCTATCGCAGCCTGATGGACGACATCACCGCAGGCGCCCGCAAACCGGGGGACAGGCTGCCCACGGAGCTGGAGCTTGCCAAGGAGTACGGGGTCAGCCGCATCACCAGCAAAAAAGCGCTGAACATGCTTGCCCGGCAGGGCCTGGCGGTGCGCAGGCGGGGCCTTGGCACCTTCGTGTCCGCCCCGAAAGGGAAAGAGCAGGCGCCCCGCATCGCCCGGCCCTCCTTTTCCCTCCGGGAAACAGGGAACAGGCGCCTGGGGCTGATCATGGAAGACCTGGGTGAATCCTATGCCCTGGGGCTCTTTTACGAAATCGAACGGCAGGCGACCCGGCAGGGTTTTCAGGTCTGCCTGGGCGTGTCCTTTGGGGACCAGGTCACCGAACGGGAGGCCCTGCATAAACTGCTGGCGCTGGACGTCGAGGGGCTGCTGGTGATGCCGGCCCACGGCTCTTATTATGATACCGACCTGCTGCGCCTGGTGCTGGACCATTTCCCCGTCGTGCTCATCGACAGGCCCCTGAACGGCATCCCGGCGCCAAGCGTCTGCTCTGACAACGAGGAAGGCGCGCGCGGGCTGGCGCAGCACCTGATCGGCAAAGGGCACAGGAACATCGTCTATATCTCCACGAACATCGCCGAAGCCATATCGCTGGAAGACCGTTACCGCGGCTATGAAAAGGCCATGATCAGAAACGGCCTGCAGGCGCAGCCGCCCGTGGTCGTCCCCCGGCTGGACAGGTTTGGCCTGTCCGCCGCCAAACTCCTGGACGAACGTGCAGAAAAAGAAGACTTCCTTTTCAAGTGGATGGCGGACCATCCGGAGGTCACCGCGGTCATCGGCTCCGAATACGGCATCGCCCACCTGGCCCGGGAAGCCGCCGGGAAACTGGGCCGGAAGGTACCCGGGGACCTCGCCATCTGTTGCTTTGACGCGAAATACGGCTATCTGGGCGAATATGATTTCACCCACATCCGCCAGGATGAAGCCGCCATCGCAAGCAATGCCCTGGAGGTCATCACCGCCATGCTGGATGGCAAGAACATGCGCAGGCAGACCCGCCTGATCCCCGCCCGACTCATGGAAGGAGCTTCGACCTGAAATTGTAATGCTGAACCACTAAATTACGAAGGGCGTTCATGTTTCCGGATACAGTTCCGCCATGCTTTTCATCGTCAGGCGGATCATCTCCCGCAGGACGCCTTCGTCAATGTCCGCCAGCTTGTTCACATACACGCAGCCGACCCCGGACGTGTGTTTCCCCAACCGGGAGAGGATCTCCTCCCTCTCCTGCCCCTGAAGCCACAGGTAGAGGCTGATTTTCGCCTTCCCGGACGCGAAGCCCACGCGCATCGCGTCGCCCTCATGCCCGGTTTTGTACTTGTAGTGATAGCTGCCGAAGCCAACCATCTTGCCGCCCCAGAGCACGGCAGGCAGGCCGGTTTCCTCGCGGAAAATCCGGAGAAGTGTCAGCGCGTCGTCCCGGCGGCGCGCGGGTTCAAGCGAGAGGAGGTATTCCTCCGCGCCCTCGTCCCCGGGCCTGGTCTTTGCCTCATATGCCGCCATCGCCTTGCCTCTTTACTGGCGCCACGGAGCCGCCGGGAATCAGTTCGCACGCCACCTGGACATGGGTGGACGGCTGCCCTGCAACCAGGTTTTGGATCAGGCGAATGGATTCCTTCGCGATCTGGTTTGAAGGCTGGTGCATTGTGGTCAGCGGAGGGAAGATGTACTGGCCGATCTCGATCCCGTCAAACCCAATGATGGATATATCGTCCGGCACGGCGAATCCCTTGTCCCTGAACGCTTTGATTGCGCCGATGGCCATGATGTCGCCGGAAGCAAGGACCGCCGTGAACCGCTTCCCCGCGGAAAGCAGGCTCCTGGCGGCTTTATAACCCGCCGCCAGGGAAAACTCCGTCTGCACGAACAGCCCGGGGTCGTAGGCGATCCCGGCCGCCGCCAGGGCGTCCAGCGCGCCGTAGAGCCGAAGCCCGGTGGAGTCGATCCCCTTTGCGAAGTAGCCCATCAGCGCGATGTCCCTGTGCCCCAGCGCGAGCAGTTTCTCCATCGCGGTCCGCCCCGCTTTCCTGTTGTCGATGCCGACGGAAGAAATGCAGGGATTCTTCAGGTGGCTGGCGTCCACTGTCGCGTAGACCTGCGGCAGGTCCAGCGCGCACATCTCCTCCTCGCTGTCCCGTTCATCCACGTTGGTACCCAGAAAGATCACGCCCTGCAGTTTGAGGTCCAGGTAGAGTTTCCGCGCGGCCAGCACCTGGCTGGCTTTTTCATCAATGATATCGATCACAAACTGAAAACCCGAATTCCGCCCCGCTTCCATGACGCATTCAGCCAGGTCCGTCAGAAAGGCGTTGCGCCGGCCGCGCAGAATGACCCCGATGGCAGAGACGCCCTGCTGCTTGAGGTTGCTGGCGCTCTGGTTGCGGATATATTTCAGTTGCCTGACGACTTCCATCACGCGGGCCCTTGTTACCGGGTCCACATCCTGGCGGTCGTTGAGCACGCGGGAGACCGTGGAAATGCTGACCCCCGCAGCCCTGGCCACATCCTTGATGGTCACGATCCTCATGGTCTCTCGCTCCTTCGCGGCAATAAACGAATAAATTGAGTATAGAAAATGCAAACCCGGCTGTCAAGCAAACAAAGGATGACGAGCCCTTGCAGGCAGGCGCCCGGATGACGTTTTACAGGCGAATACCTGAGTCGGATACACCGATATTTCGGTATCGCGCAAAACGTTCCCCGGCTTCGCCGGACAGGTAATCCTCCGCCTGCCTCTGCGCGCAGCCGGTGTAGTCTTTGGGGTCCGTCAGACCGGCCAGCGCCTCACGGTCCAGCCCGAAGGCCGGATCGGCGGCGACCCGCTGGAGCAGGTCGTTTTCCAGGCCTTCTTCCTTGACACGCTTCCCGGCTTCCATCGCGTACCGGCGGAGCCGTTCGTGCAGTTCCTGCCGGTCGCCGCCCAGGAGCACGGCGCGCATGAGGATGTTTTCCGTTGCCATGAAGGGCAATTCCGCCATCAGGTGCCGCTCCATCATCCTGGGGTACACGACCAGGCCGGAGGCCACGTTTTCGTACAAGGTCAACAGACCGTCTGCCGCCAGGAAGCCCTCGGCCAGGGACAGCCTGCGGTTGGCGCTGTCGTCCAGGGTGCGCTCCAGCCACTGGTTGGCGGCGGTGTGGCTGGCGTTGGCGGCATTGGAGATGATGAAGCGCGCCAGCCCCGCCATGCGCTCCGCGCGCATGGGGTTGCGCTTGTAGGGCATGGCGGAGGAGCCGACCTGTGCTGTTTCAAA
>CAZJCB010000198.1:2816-4393 GCA_964544245.1 uncultured Christensenella sp. | reverse complement strand
AGGACGATGTCCGGCCGGTTGGCGGAAAAGAGGAACAGGCCCTCCGCCGCGCTGGCCGCCGTCTGGCAGGCGTATCCCTCCCGGCGCAGGGAGAGCGCGATGAAGTCGGCGATGTACCGGTCGTCCTCGATGACCAGTATTTTCAGGCTGTCCCCGGTCACTGCTTCTCCTTCCTGGGGATGAAAAACGTGAATCTCGCCCCGCCCTGCGGGAGGTTTTCCGCCCGGATGCCGCCGCCGTGCGCCTCCACGACCGCCTTGCAGATGGCCAGCCCCAGCCCGATGCCCCGCTTTCCGTCGGATACGGGCTGCGTGCCCCGGACAAAGGAGTCGAACACCCTGTCCAGGATGGCCGGGTCGATCCCCGGCCCGCTGTCCGCGACCTGGAACACGGCCCTGTCCTTTTCCGCGGACACCAGAAGGCTGATCGGGCTGCCCTCGGGCGTATGGCTGACCGCGTTGTCCAGCAGGTTGACGAGCACCTGGACGATCAGCTTGCCGTCCATCGGCGCGGTCACCACGTCCTCGGGCAGGGTGACCTGCAAAGGTCGCCCGTGCAGCAGGCCGGACATGTGCCGCACCGCCTCGCCGACCACGTCGTCGACGACTTCTTCTTCCCTGGAGATGACCAGCCTGTCCTCGTTGATGCGGGTCATGTTGAGGATGTTCTCCACCAGGTTCATCAGCCAGGTGGTCTCCTCGCTCATGCTCAGCGCCAGCTCCCTGCGCTGGTCCTCCGTGAGGGAGTCGAAGTTTTCCGACAGCATGGCGCCGGAGCCGGCCAGGGCCGTCAGGGGCGTGCGCAGGTCGTGCGCGATGGAGCGCAGGAAGGTGCTGCGCATCCTTTCCCGTTCCATGGCGATGCGGATGTTCTCGCGCTCGCTGTAGATGATCTCGCGCTCCAGCGCGGTGCCCATGAGGGTCGCCACGGTCTTGATCACCAGTTCGCGCTCCGTGGTCATGCCCTCGGGCCCGGCCTGCACCTTCAGGCTGCCCAGGGAACGGGACACGCCCGGGATCTGGAAATCCGCCGCGCCGCTTTCCAGCGCCGTATCGCCGCTGCTGTAAACGCCGCCGCCGTTCAGGGTAACCGCGCTGCGGCATCCGGCGTGGCGGAGGATGTAGTCCATGCCTTTCCCGGCGATGTTCCCCTCGCCGTTCACGTGCATGAAGCCGCCCGCGAACTCGTAGAGCAGCCTGGTCGTTTTTTCATTGTTCTGCGCCAGTTCGCGCTGCCGCCTGAGCAGCGACATGACCGTGCCGGAGATCATCGCGGTGATGAGGAAGAACAGCAGGGTGATCAGGTCGGCGCTCTGGGAAATGACGAAGGTGTAGGTGGGGGACGTAAAGAAATAATTGAGCAGCATGACGCTGATGAAAGCCGCGGCAAAGCCGGAGACGTAGTTGCCGGTGACCACGGTGACCATCAGCACGCCCAGCAGGTAGATCATGGCCACGCTTTCCCGGCCGACGCCCAGGGCGCTGGCGCCAAGGGACAGCCCGGTGGCGGCAAGCAGGACCACGGCGATGCTCAGCGCATGCCGCAAGCGGACCCTCCAGGCTCTTTCCTTCATCCTG
>CAZJCB010000198.1:0-2716 GCA_964544245.1 uncultured Christensenella sp. | reverse complement strand
TTACAGCCTGTCCAGCGTCCTGATGAGGTCCTTCTGCAGGCCGATGACCAGCAGGTGCTCCTCCTGGCGGAACACGCGGTTGGGGTTGGTCAGCGGGGTGACCCGGTTGTCCTCCTTGGTGGCGACGATGTTGATGTCATAGCGGGCGCGGATCGCCAGCTCGCTGGGCGACTTGCCCACCCAGGACGCGGGCGTGGGGATCTCAAACACGGCGTATTCCGGCGTGATCTCCATATAGTCAAACACGTTGCGCGCGCTGAAGCGCCGGGACGTCTTGCGGGCCATGTCGCGCTCAGGATAGATGACCTCGTCCGCGCCGTTGCGCAGCAGGAACTTCGCGTGCATGTCCCGCTCCGCCTTGGAGATGACGTATTTCGCGCCGTTTTCCTTCAGCAGCGAGGTGACCTCCAGCGAGGACTGGAAATCGTCCCCGATGCAGACAAAGCAGAGGTCAAAATTGTTTACGCCCAGCATTTTGACGACCTCCTCGTCCTTGCAGTCCCCGACGTGGGTGGTCGTGACGACGGAGGCCATGTCCTGCACGGCTTCCTCATCCTGGTCGACGACCATCACCTCGTTGCCAAGTTCCGAAAAATAGGTCGCCAGGTGCTTCCCGAACCGCCCAATGCCGATGATGAGGATGGATTTCATGCTGTTCTCCTTTAGCCGATGGAAATCTTTTCGGGGATGTTGCGCAGGACGTTCTGGTGCTTCCGCTCCGCCAGCGCCATGGCCAGGGACAGGCTGCCGATGCGCCCGATGTACATGAGGAAGATGATGATGAACCGGGAATAGGTGTTCAGGTCCCGCGTCACGCCCAGGGACAGCCCGACGGTGCCGATGGCGGAAAAGGCCTCGAAGAGCACCTTCTCAAAAGGGAGGTTCTGGCTCAGCAGGATGAGGAGCACCCCCGTGACCACCAGCATCAGGTAGACCGTGATGGCGCTGAAAGCCCGCCGGACCAGGCTGTCCTCCAGCCTCCGGCCGAAGACGTTCAGGTCGTTGCGGTTGCGGATATAGGAGATGACCGACAGCAGGAGCACCAGGAAGGTGGAGGTCTTCACCCCGCCGCCGGTCGAGCCGGGGCTGGCGCCGATGAACATGAGCACCATGGTCGCCACGATGCCCACCTCGCTGAGGCTGGCGGTGTTCACCGTCGAAAACCCGGCCGTGCGCGGCGTGACCGCCTGGAACAGCGCGGCCAGCAGGCGCTCTCCCGCGGGCAAGTCCGCGAAGGCGTGGTCCTTTTCCAGGAAATAGAACAGGGCGGTGGACAATAGGACCAGGACCAGCGTCACGCTGAGCACGATCTTGCTGTGCAGCTTGTAATGGTGCAGGCGAAGGCCGTGCTTGATCAAATCGTCCCAGACGATGAACCCGATGCCCCCGGAGACGATCAGCGTCACCACGGTCAGGTTCACGACCGCGTCCCCGGCAAAGGGCGCAAGCGAGCCGTAGGGCTTCAGGCTGCCCATCAGGTCGAACCCCGCGTTGCAGAACGCGGAAATGGCGTGGAAGACGCCGAAGTAGATGCCCTTCGCGGTCCCCATCAGGGGGATGAACCGCAGGGAGAGCAGGAACGCCCCCAGCAGTTCAAACAGGACGGTGATGAACAGCACGTGCTTGACCAGGCGGACAGCCCCGCCGATCTGCGGCGTGCTGATGGATTCCATCAGGAGGCTGCGTTCCTTGATGCCGATTTTCCTGCCCATGATGATCAGGAAGAAGATGGACACGGACATGAAGCCCAGGCCGCCGATCTGGATGAGCGTGAGGATGACCAGCTGCCCAAACTGGGTGAACTGGCTGTAGGTGTCAAAGATGACCAGGCCCGTGACGCAGGTGGCGCTGGTCGCGGTGAACAGCGCGTCGGCAAAGCCCAACCCAGCGCCGCCGCGGCTGGATACAGGCAGCATCAGCAGCGCCGTGCCCAGCAGGATGATCATCAGGAACCCCAGGGCGATGCTTTGCTGAAGGCTCAGGCGGACCTTCTTGAAGATCAGCATGCCAGGCCCCCCGGTTCCCGCCTGTGTTCCCGGATGGTCCGCAGTTCGCCGGCGATGCGTAGGGCGGTGATCTCCGTTTCATCCAGGCACCTCGCCCCCGCGTCGCGGTACAGGTTCCGGTAGAGCGGGTCGTTGCACCTGGCCAGGACAGCGCAGCCTGAATCCAGTTTTTTCCTCACAGAACAGATGAGCAGGTTTTGCAGGTCGTTTTCTCCCAGGGCGCATACCAGACGGTAGGCCCGACCGGAAAGGTCGTCCCCGTCCCGGATGACGTCAAAGGAGATCCCGGCTTCTTTCAGCGCCGGGCACAGGCCGCGCAGCAGTTCCTCCCCGGCAAACAGCGCCAGGTCAATTTCCGGCGCGGCCCGGCCGTCAGGCGCGGCAAACGGGCGGGACAGGAAAACATCCAGCCGCTTCATCAGCCAGTACCCGGCCGGCAGAAAGGCAAGCATCACCAGGACAAGCCACAGGTCCATCCATCATCACCCGGGATGAACATAGCACGCCCGGCATAAAGACGGCGCAAGGATAGGGGCCCCGGGCATAAACGTTGTATAAACGCCCCTTTGGACACCGCTTCCGTTTCCGCGTGAAAAAGGCCGCCGGCAAAGTGCGCGGCGGCCTTTTCACTTCCCCGTCAGGGGGAGGGTCACTTGTTCATGCTGTTGTTGAGCGTCACGGCGGCGTCCATCCAGGTGTAGAACAGTTTT
>CAZJCB010000197.1:1738-4406 GCA_964544245.1 uncultured Christensenella sp. | reverse complement strand
CAACTACTCCAAAGCCTTCCAGGAATACCGGAAGATCTGGGTTGAGAAGAACATCGCCTGGATGTTCGCGGTCCTGTTCGTCCTGCTCGTTGTTCCGCTGGCATTTGGACGGATCAGGCGCGTCAGGAAGGAGCTGGCGGAAGGATGAACGGAATAACGCGGGCACAGACCCGCAGCCGATTCTTCAGCCGAGGCTGGCGGGAAGCGTTCCTGAGTACGCTGCGCTACGCGCTGCACGTGATCGTCCATCCCTTCGACGGGTTCTGGGACCTGACACGCGAGCGCCGCGGGAGCATCCAGGCGGCCAACTTCATCGTTTTCATGGTGATGCTGACCCGGATTTTGCAGCTGCAATACACTTCCTTCCTCTTTCTGCGTGTGAACTGGGCCAGGGTCAATGTCTTCACGGAGTGCCTGTCCATCCTGCTCCCCATCGGGATATTTTGCCTGGCCAACTGGAGCCTGACGACCCTGTTTGAAGGCAAAGGCCGGATGCGCGACATCTATATGGGCACCGCGTACGCGCTGACGCCTTTCGTACTCATCCAGCTCCCCCTGATCCTGCTGAGCAATTTCGTCACCGTGGAAGAAGGCTCCTTCTACAGTGTCCTGTCCGGCATTTCCATGCTTTGGTGCGGATTGCTGCTGGTCTGCGCGATGATGATGATCCACGACTACTCCCTCGGGAAAACCCTGGCCTTCATGGTCATGTCGCTGTTTGGCATGCTGGTCATCATCTTCGTCACGCTGATGTTCTTTTCCCTCATCAGCGACGGCGTCGCCTATGTCGTTTCCCTGTACAAGGAACTGAGCTTCAGGCTGTATTAGGAGGCCGCGTGAAAAAACCCCTCACCCTGTGGAAATGGCTGCGTTTCATCCTCGCCCTGCTGCTGGCAGGCGGCGTTGCAGCGCTGTTCTGGGCCCTGTACGGCCAGGGGGAAGGCGCTTCTGGTCAGCTTGAGGTCGTGCCCCGTTTCTACAAAGAAGAAGCCGGCGCTGTCCATACCCTTGAAAACGAATGGCTGGCGTTTGAAATGGACGCGGATACGACATGGTTCAGCGTCACGAACAAACAGGACGGGCATGTCTGGCGCTCAGTGCCTGAAGGTGCGGACAGTGACCCGCTTGCCCTGGCCGGAAGCAAAAACCTGCTCCAGTCCACCCTGGCGCTGACCTATTCAACCGACAGGGGCGTCAGGACGCTGTATGACAACTATGAGTATTCCATCAGGAACCAGGTGTACGGGATAGAGGCGGACAAACAGCAAGTCAAGGTCCATTACACGCTTGGGCGCATCCAGCGCGCGTACATCATCCCCAATGTCATCAGCCAGGAGCGGATGGACGGCTACCTGGGCAGGCTCGAGAAGGCACAGAGCCGGAAAATCCTTGATTCCTACAGGAAGTATGACCCCGCCAAGCTGAAGGACAACCAAAAGGAAGAGCTGCTGATCCAGTACCCGATCCTCCAGAACGGCGCCATCTTTGTCCTTAGGGACTCGGTGAAGGACTTCCTCAAGGATGAGTTTGAGCGCCTGTTCGAATCAGCCGGATACACCTATGACGATTATCTGGCGGACCAGGCGGGCGGCGCCGCTTCCGCCGGAAGCCAGAGCGCAGTATTCAACCTGAGCGTGGTTTACCGCCTGGAAGGCCGCGACCTGGTCGTCACCGTGCCGATGGATGAGATAGCCTATAGAAACGACCATCAGCCGGTCAGGCTGAACCTGCTGCCAAATTTCGGCGCGGGCGGCACAGGGGACGAAGGATACATCCTGGTGCCGGAAGGGGGCGGCGGCATCATCCGCTTCAACAACGGGAAAACCGCCCAGAACAGTTATTTCGCCAACATGTACGGCTGGGATTACGCCAGCGCCCGCGACGCCGTCGTGCACGAAACCAACGTGCGCTTCCCGGTCTTCGGCATGGCCAGCAACCGCAGCGCTTTCCTGTGCATGATGGAGGAACTCGCTTCCAGCGCGTCGCTGGCCGCGGACATCAGCGGACGGGGCAACAGCTACAACACCGCGAGCGCCAGCTATACGCTGCTGCACTCCGACGCGTTCAACGTAACCGACAGGACCATTGAAACCATCTACATGTACGAAACCGCCCTGCCCAAAGGAGCCATCGTCCAGCGGTACCGGTTCCTGCCCACGGAGGACTATGTTGAGCTGGGCAAAGCCTACCGGGAGTACCTGATGGAAAGATTCCCCGGGCTGAAGCCCCTTGGGGACGAAAACGTACCGCTGTCATTGGAAATCATCGGGGCTATCGACAAGGTACAGCAAAAGGGCGGCTTGCCTGTTTCCTCGCCCGTCCGGCTGACTTCTTACCTGGAGGCCGCGGGGATCGCCGAAGACTTTGCCGGCTGGGCAGAAGGCGCCCCCTTTGTCCGCCTGTCCGGCTGGATGAACGGCGGCGTCAGGCAGCGGATCCTTCAAAAAGACAAACTGGTCGGCCAACTGGGCAGCCCTGCCGACTTTGACGCGATGGCTGAAAGAATAGAAAGCAGCGGGGCGAAACTCTACCTGAACGGCGTCACCGGTTTCGCGCTGGACAGCGGTCCGCTGGACGGCTTCATCAGCCTGCGCGACGCGGCAAGGTTCACCACGCGTGAGCAGGTCAGGCTGTACCCTTATTCCAACATCTGGTTCGGATTGATGGA
>CAZJCB010000197.1:0-1638 GCA_964544245.1 uncultured Christensenella sp. | reverse complement strand
TCATGATCCGGGGCGGAAACCTGTTCGCGCTGGAACAGGCGGACATCGTCACGGACACCGACCTGGAGGGGGTCCGTTATTCCATCTTCGACGACAGCGTCCCGTTCATCCAGGTCGCGCTGCACGGGCTGGTCAGGTACACCGGCCGTCCGCTGAACCTGGCGCCTGACTGGGAGCACGAACTGCTCCTGAGCGCGCAGCGCGGTGCGGGGCTGTCCTTCACGTTCATGAAGGAGGAACCGGTCGTGCTGCAGGATACGGATTACGCCGCGTACTACGGCGCCTCCTATGATTTATGGAAGGAAGGCGCGCAGCGCATTGTCCGGGAATACCAGGCCAAGCTCGGCGGCATTTCCTGCCAGGCCATCACGGACTTCCAGCGGCTGCCGGGGGAGATGACGGTCACCACGTATGAGGACGGCACACGCGTCGCCGTCAACTTCAGCGATGAAGCGCGGGAACTGGACGGCCATACCATCCCGGCGAGAAGCTATGAAGCTGTCAAAGGGGAGGCAAGCCAGTGAACGGAAAAGGAAAGGGCCTGGGAACCATCCGCTCGCGCAGGGCCCTGGCGGGCTACCTGTTCATCGCCCCGTTCATCATCGGGTTTTTGGCTTTCATGGTCCGCCCCATGATCCAGTCCGTGCTCATGAGCCTCAACGAGGTCACCCTCAGCGCGCAGACCGGCGTCACCCAGCGTTCTGTCGGCCTGGCGAACTATGTCTACGCTTTCACGGTGGACCCGGAATTCAACCAGATGCTGGTGGACGAGGTCGTCCGCATGCTCACCCATTCCCTGGCGACGATGGTGCTCGCCTTCATGATCGCCCTGCTGCTCAACCAGAATTTCAAGGGCCGCGTGCTGGCCAGGGCGATCTTTTTCCTCCCGGTCATCCTCTCCTCGGGCGTCCTGGTCGGCATCGAAACGGACAACTCCCTGATCATCGGGATGAAGGAACTCATCCAGGAGTCCAACACGCTCAACTTTGGCAACGCGTTGATGTCGCTTTTGAGCGCGTCCGGCGTCGCCCTGCCGGCGCTTGACGTCGTATACGGGCTGATCAGCGCGGTCTACGACATCGTGATGGCCTCGGGCATCCAGATCGTGGTTTTCCTGTCGGGGCTGCAGACCATCCCCAGGAGCATGTACGAAGCCGCTGAGGTGGAGGGTTCTTCCGCCTGGGAGAGCTTCTGGATGATCACCTTCCCGATCATCAGCCCGCTGCTGATCGTCAACATGATCTATACCATCATCGACTTCTTCATGAAGACGGACAACCAGATCATGGAAAAGATCCATGAGGAGATGTTTATCAACCTGGATTACGGCTTCAGTTCCGCCCTGTCCTGGATCTACTTCGCGGTCGCGATCACGATGATCGGCATCAGTTCGCTGATCATCTCCAAGGGGGTGAAACGGTATGAGTAGGATGGATACGGCCCTGCGGCGGGAAGGCTTCCTGGCGCGCAACCGCAAATCCGGCGGGATGCTGCTGCGGCAGGACATCCGCCGCAGATCAGGCAGCGTACTGCGCGCGCTGATGCTCTTCGGCCTTTGTTTCCTGATCATCCAGCCCATCCTGGACAAGATTTCCGTCAGCTTTATGCAGGAGCGCGACCTGTATGACACGACCATCA
>CAZJCB010000196.1:0-4442 GCA_964544245.1 uncultured Christensenella sp. | reverse complement strand
AGCGCGGATTTTCATGCCGCGGGCAGGCCACCGCCTGGTGGCTGTATGAGCCGCAACGGAGGGAATGATATGCGGCAGACTGTCGATTGGCTGCTGCAGGGCGATGTTGCCGTCCAGTACCTTGTTCACCGCCGGCTGCTGGATTCAGGCGCGAGTGTCCTTCAGCAACTGCAGGAGCGGATAGCGCGGGAGGGGTGGGGGGCAGGGCTTCTGTCCTGCCGCAGGGCCAATGGGCACTGGGGACTGCATTACTATCAGACCAAATGGACCTGTACCCACTATACCCTGCTGGACCTCCAAACCCTGTCCGCTCCGCGCACCACACCGCCGTGCAGGGAGATGGTCACCCGCATGCTTGACGAGTGCATGAAGGCGGATGGCAGCCTCAACCTCTCGAAATCTGAGCATCCCAGCGACACCTGTGTGGACGGTATGGCGCTGGCTTACAGCGCTTGGTTCTGCCCCGGCGATCCCCGTGTCAGGCGGCTGGCCCGCTCTCTCCTGTTCTGCCAGAAACCGGACGGCGGATTCACCTGGGACCCGGGTTCGGACACGGGGGATGCGCACACCACCATCTGCGTGCTGGAGGGCCTCGGGCAGTGCCTGGACGCCGGGCTTCGCGGGCTGGATGCAGGCCTGAAAGCCGCGCTCGCCAGGGGGGCGGAGTTCCTGCTGTCCAGGGGGCTGTTCATGCTTGACCGGGACGCCAGGTTCCGCAGGCTCTCCTTTCCCTGGCGGTACCGATACGACCTGCTCAGGGCCCTGGCCTTCTTCGCGGACAGGGGCCTGCCCTACGACCCACGGATGCGGCCCGCGCTGGACTGGCTGAGGCAGAAAAGGAGGGCTGAGGGCTGGTGGACGCTGGAAAACATCCACAGGGGAAACGTGCATTTTGACCTTGAGGAAAAGGGGGAGCCCAGCCGGTTCATCACTGCGAAGGCCCTGCACATCCTCAGGCAGGATCCCCGCTGAACATTCTGCCGTGCCTGAGGGCAGCCACAGAAGGAGGAGTACATGGAACCGCTGAACGGCGCCATCCGTGAATATACGGCGCAATTGGAGAAAGGGTACATCCAGAAGGCCTGCCGGGGCATCCTGGCCTTCATGTCCGGCCTGTGCAGGCGCCTTGAAAGGGCATATCCCGGCTATTGCGCCAGCTCGCTGTATCCCGGGCTGATGGACATGACCTATTTCGCTTTCACGCCGCCGGAACTGAAGGACAGGAAGCTGAAAATTGCCGTCGTGTACCTGCATGCGGAGAACAGGTTTGAAATCTGGCTGGGCGGCGCGAACAGGAAGGTGCAGGCGGAAACCATCGGCCGCCTGAGCCGCCGGGACATAGTGAAATACAGGCTGTCCAAGCCGGCCCCCGGCGTTGATTCCATCCTGGAGGCCGTCCTTGTGGAACACCCGGATTTTGACCGCACTGAGGAACTGGCCGAATCCATCGAGGCGGGGGCGGCGGCGTTCATTAGGGACATGCTTATTCTCGTGAAATGACCGGCCCGGGATGCCGGTGTTCCGATTATTCCCTGCCTTTTTGAAGGCTCTTGCTGAATTTCGCGATCTCCTTGAACTTCTTCTCTTTCGCCGCCAGGTAGCTTTCCGAGTCCCGCGCGTAGGCGTTTTCCGCTTTCAGCCGCTGCCAGGACAGGAAGCGGTCTTCCGGCAGTTCCCCGCGCGCGACGGCGGCGCGCACCGCGCAGCCGGGTTCGCTGCCGTGCCGGCAGTCCCTGAACCTGCAGCCTTCAGCCAGCGCCTCGATGTCTGAAAAGGCCAGGTCCAACCCTCCGTCCGCGTCCCACATGCCCACTTCGCGCATCCCCGGCGTGTCCATCACCAGGCCGCCCGTGGGCAGGGGGATCAGCTCCCGCCGCGTGGTGGTGTGCCGCCCCTTGTCATCGTCCCGCAGGCCGTTTGTATCCAGACGTTCCTCCCCCAGCAGGCGGTTGATCAGGGTGGATTTGCCCACGCCGGAGGAACCGATGAACGCCGCCGTCCGGCCTTCCCCCAGGTAGGGGAGGACCTGATTGTATCCGTCCTCCTCCAGCGCGCTGGTCACCAGGACGTCGGCGCCCATGGCGACGGAATGCACCGCCGCCAGTTTCTCCTGCAGGAAACCGCACAGGTCCGCCTTGGTCAGCACCACCACCGGCACCGCGCCGCTCTCCCAGGCGATAGCCAGGTAGCGCTCCAGGCGCCTGGGGTTGAAATCCTGGTTCAGCGACATGCACAAGAACACCGTGTCGACGTTCGCGGCGATCACCTGCTCCTCCCGCGATGTGCCCGCGGCCTTGCGGATGAACGCGCTGCTCCTGGGCAGGACGCTCCGGATCACGCCGCGACCCTTTGGGAGGGATTCCGGCTCGAGCAGGACGAAATCGCCCGCAGCCGGGAAATCCAGCGCGCTTGCCGCCTCAAAGCGCAGTTTGCCGGACACGCCGGCCAGCAGCTCGCCGCCTTCCCAAACGACGCGGTACAGCCCTTTTTCCTGCGAAACCACCCGGCCGGGTTGCGCGTTGGCGGCTTGGGCCGCCTGCGCGACAGGGCCTTCAAGCCCGAATTGTTTCATGCTGGTTGCGCCCATCTGCGATACCTTTGCGTTCCCTTCAGCTATCTATACCAGGCGGACCGGCCGCTAAGCCGCCGCCCTGAGCCGGTTTCTTGTTCTTCACAGCCGTATTCTACATCAAAACCGCGTTTCACAGTCATGCGCGCGCGCTTTTTTGGAAATTTCCCAAATTTACCGTTTTTTTGTTGAAGACCCCTTGACCTTGACGCAGCGTCATGGTTTATGCTCCAAATATGGTTCCCGTTACGGGGTGGAAGGCATCACGAAGGGCAGCGCGGATTGCGGGAAGGATGAGGATGGAATACAGCGTTGACAGGCTGGCGAAGCTGTCCGGGGTGAGCGCGCGCACCCTGCGGTATTACGACCAGATCGGCCTGCTCACCCCCAGGCGGGTCAGCAACGGTTACCGCGTCTACGGCCAGGAGGAGGTGGACCTGCTCCAGCAGATCCTCTTCTACCGCGAGCTGGAGGTGCCGCTGGAGGAGATCAGGGGCATCATCCGCGATGACGGCTTCGACGCGGCGGCGGCCCTTCAGTCCCACCTCTTGGCGCTGAAAGCGAAAGAGCAGCGCATCCAGCGGCTGATCGGCAGCCTGGAAAAGACCATTTCAGCAAAAAGAGGAGAAACCGGTATGAGCGACAGGGAAAAGTTCGAGGGCTTCAAGCGCAGGATGGTAGAGGAGAACGAGCGCAGGTACGGGGAGGAGGTCCGGGAGAAGTACGGCAGTGAAACGGTGGACGCCAGCAACGCCAGGCTGATGGGGCTGACGGAGGAGCAGTACGCAAAAGCCGAGGGGCTGTCGAAAGAATTCAACCAAGCCCTGAAAGCCGCGCTGCGGACAGGCGACCCTGCGGGCCCGCTGGCGCAGAACGCCTGCGCCCTGCACCGGGACTGGCTTTTATTTTTCTGGAAGGACTACTCCAGGGAAGCGCACCTGGGCCTGGCGCAGACGTACGTCGACGACCCGCGGTTCAGGCAGTATTACGACGGCATCGCCCCGGGCGGCGCGGAGTTCCTGCTGGAGGCCATGAAAGTTTATTGCAAATAGGGAGAACGAGAGCAGGATATTGAATAAGATGATGGGTTAAGGGACGAAGTCCCTTAGCAGGGGGTCCGGGGGATGAAATCCCCCGGGCTCTTCGTTTTCCCATCCGTTCCGTGCCAAAGTTGTCACCCTTTCCCCTTGCAGGTATAATAGCGGCATCGCGCAAAGGAGGGCATGGGCATGTCAGAGGAAGACCGCCTGGACATCATCGAGGGTACGGACGAGGACGGCAACCGGCTGCTCCTGACGGTTGAGAAATATTTCTTCTACAACGGCGATGAATACGTGCTGCTGAAGGAATACGTGGAAGGGGCGGAGGCCCCCGCTAATGTGGAGGACAAGGAGACGCTGTACGTCATGCGCGTCACGGTGAGCACGAACGGGGACGGCGAGGAGATCGAGGATTTCGAGCCGGTGGAGGAAGAGCTGGCCCAGCGGCTGATCCCTGTCATCCGCACGCAATGGCAGGTCCCGGAGGTCGGGACGTGACGGGCCGGAACCATTCCTGAACTGATGAACGAGACCCTCAGGCAGAAGATCGCGCTGCTGCCGGACAGGCCCGGCTGCTACCTGATGAAGGAAAAGGGCGAGGTCATCTACGTCGGCAAGGCGGTCAGCCTGGTGAACCGCGTGCGGACCTATTTCAGCGCCCAGCCGCATTCCGCCAAGGTGCAGGCGATGGTGGACCGGGTGGACGATTTTGACGTGATCCTGGCCGCCGGCAACCTGGAAGCCCTGATCCTGGAATCCAACCTCATCAAGCTGCACAGGCCCTATTACAACATCAAGCTGATGGATGACAAGCACTACCCCTACATCCGCAT
>CAZJCB010000195.1:0-4471 GCA_964544245.1 uncultured Christensenella sp. | reverse complement strand
CCCCGCGGCGACCGTCCGGTCTACTGCCACGACTGCTACGGCAAGCACAACCAGAGCCGCTTCTAAGTAACCCGAACCGCCGGAAACGGCGGTTTTGTTTTCAAGCCAAAGCGCCCCCGGGCGCTTTTTTGATATGCTGTCAGGCCCGGTACAGCCCCTTGTCCCGGATGTAGCGCGCCACCCTGGCGGGCACCAGCGCCCGGATGTCCTCCCCCGCCCTCACCATCCTGCGTACCCGGCTGGAGGAGACGTCCGGCCCGGCTTCCGACAACAGGACGCTCAGGAGGCCGAACTCCATAAACAGGCGGCGCTGTTCCGCCCGGATGTCCTCCAAAGGGTTCCCGGGCCGGGGCACCACCGCCATCCGGCACAGTTCCGCCACGCGCCCCGCCGTTTTCCAGGTGGGGAACTGGTAGAGCGTGTCCGATCCGATGATATAGTACAGCAGACGGTCCGGCTCTTCCCGCCTCAGTTCCAGCAGGGTGTCCACCGTATAGGTGCGGCCGGGCCGGTTCAGTTCCATGTCGGACGCCTGGTACTCCGGATGCTCCTGCAGCGCCAGGCGGACCATTTCCAGGCGGTCGCCCCTGGATGCGCCCGGCGTCTTGTGGGGCGGGTCGCCGTCGGGCAGGAACAGCACCCGGTCCAGCCCCGCTTCCCGCATGGCGGCGCCCGCGATGTGCAGGTGCCCCAGATGGATGGGGTCAAAGGTGCCGCCCATGATGCCCAGACGCATGCCCAGCCCTCCCCTTGCATTTCTTTGAGTATAGCGTATCAGCCGGGCCCGCGCCACCCGGGTGCGCTTGAAAAGGCCCCCTGCCTGGTTTATAGTGAAACCATCAAAAAGCCCGAGCAATCAGGCGGAAGGCGGGGAGACATGGCAGGAGAATGGCTGGCCGCGGCCGGCGCGCCCGCCTCTGGCGCGCCCGGGGACGTCGGGGCGAACAGGGACGCGATCCTGGAGCGCGTCCGGGAGGCCCGGGCGGCCGGGGCGGAGCTGCTCCTGCTGCCGGAACTGTGCCTCTCCGGCGGGACCTGCGGCAGCCTCTTCCGCCACGGCGCGCTGCTGGACGCCTGCGCGGATGCGGCGGAAGCCGTCGCGAAGGCCTGCGGGGAGATGCTGTGCGTCTTCGGCCTGCCCGTCAAAGCCGGGAACGGGGTGTACGACGCGGCCGCCGTCGTCTCCCATGGGGATATCGCCGCCTTTGTCGTCAAGCAGTCCCTCTCCCCGCTGGAGCGGCTGTTTTTTACGGCGGAGTGCGCACATTCCGTCTCCTGGCGGGGCAGGCAGATCCCCTGCGCGCCGGCGCGGGCCACCGCCGTCCCAAACGCCGGGAACGCCGCCGCGCTGGTCTGCTTTTATAACGACCTGCACAACCTCCAGGGCATGTCGCTGCCGGGCGGTCGCTCCATGACGCTCGTTTCCCCGGCGCTGCACCCCCATACGGCCGGGCGGGCGGGCAGCCTGCGGGCCGAGATCGCGGCGCTGACCATAAACGGCGCATCCCTTGTCTACGCCGCCGCCGGCGCGAACGAGTCCACCACCGACCAGGTCTTCTCCGGCCTGGCGATGGTCGCGGGCCGGGGGGAGGTCCTGGCCGCCAACCAACCCTTTTCATACGAAGCCGTTTACGCGGGCCTGCCGGGCGGAGGCGGCCCCTCCTCCCCCGTCCGCTTCCTGGCGCCCGAGCCGGTCCCCCCGGCCCGGGACACGCGGATGCCCTACGCGCCGCCGGAGGGCGCCGCGCGGGAAGCCTGGTGCCGGGAATGCGTGGAGATCGCCGCCCGCGGCCTGGCCGCACGCATGGGCCGCGTCGGCTCCAGGGCGGCGGCCCTGGGCGTGTCCGGCGGGCTGGACTCGGCCCTCGCGCTCATCGTCACAAAGCGCGCCTTTGACCTCCTGGGCCTGGACCCCGCGGGCATCCACGCCGTCTCCCTGCCCGCGCTGGGCAGCGGCGGGCGGACGGGGCGCAACGCCCTGCGGCTGGTCGCCGCCCTGGGGCTCGCCCCCCGGGAGATCGACCTGAAGGGCAGCGTGCTGAAGCACTTCCGGGACATCGGGCACGATGAAAAAGAGTACGACGCGGTGTATGAGAACGCGCAGGCGCGCGAGCGCACCCAGGTGCTGATGGACCTTGCGAACAAGCACCGCGGCCTGATGGTCGGCAGCGGAGACCTGAGCGAAATGGCGCTGGGGTTCGCCACCTTCGGCGGCGACCACATCAGCATGTACGGCGTCAACGCCGGGCTCTACAAGAGCGCCATCCGCCTCATCCTCCGCCAGGCCGCGGCGGACTCCAAAGACATGGAGCTGCAGGTCACCCTGCTGGACATCCTGGACACGCCCATCAGCCCGGAACTGCTGCCCGGCAAGGACGGGGACATCGCCCAGCGCACCGAGGACATCGTGGGCCCCTACCTGCTCAACGACTTTTTCCTGCACCATTTCCTGAAGGATGCGGCCGGCCCGGAAGAGCTGCTCCGCCTGGCGCGGGCCGCCTTCCCTGTGGAATACGGCGCGGAAGAGCTACTCCTCCGGATGCGCGCCTTCTTCAAACGCTTTTTCGCCGGCCAGTTCAAGCGCAGCTGCATGCCCGACGGGCCGCAGGTGCTGGACGTCTCCCTGTCGCCCAGGGGCTTCTTCCTGATGCCCTCCGACGCCGCCGCGGACGCCTGGCTGGAGGCCGCCATACGGCTGGAGGCACAGGAAAGGGAAAGGAAGGGGTAAGATGCGCAACCTGACGATGCTGACGGACCTTTACCAGCTGACCATGCTCTATGGCTACCACAAAAACGGGATGGGCGGCCGGCGCGCGGTGTTCACGATGTTTTTCCGCCAGGCCCCGGGGCTCAACTACGCCGTCATGGCGGGCAGCGAGCAGCTGCGCAGCTATATCCTGTCCCTGCGCTTTCTGGACGAGGACCTCGCCTACCTGGACAGCCTGGATATGTTCCACGGGGATTTCCTGGACAGCCTGAGCTCCTTCCGTTTCACCGGCGACGTCGACGCCGTCCGCGAGGGCAGCTTCGTCTTCCCGGGCGAGCCCATCGTGCGGGTGGACGCGCCCCTGTCCCAGGCGCAGCTGGTGGAGACCGCGCTGCTCAACCTCATCGGCCACCAGACCCTCATCGCCACCAAGGCCAACCGCGTCGCCCGCGCGGCCAAGGGCGACCGGGTGATGGAGTTCGGCCTCCGGCGGGCCCAGGGACCGGACGCCGGGGTGCTGGGCGCGCGCGCCGCGATGATCGGCGGCTGCACCTCCACCAGCAACGTCAAGGCCGGGCAGGATTTCGGCATCCCGGTCAGCGGCACCCACGCGCACAGCTGGGTGATGAGTTTCCCCAGCGAGCTGGAGGCCTTCAGGGCCTACGCGGACTGCTTCCCGGACAGCTGCCTGCTGCTGGTGGACACCTACGACACCCTGGCCTCCGGCGTGCCCAACGCCATCACGGTCTTCCGCGAGCTGCGCGAGAAGGGCCGCAGGCCCCTGGGCATCCGGCTGGACTCCGGCGACCTGGCCTACCTGAGCATCAAAGCCCGCAGGATGCTGGACGAGGCGGGGTTCCAGGACGCCGTCATCTGCGCGAGCAACGACCTGGACGAATACCTCATCCGCGACCTGAAGCTGCAGGGCGCGCGCATCGGCCTGTGGGGCGTGGGCACCAAGCTCATCACCAGCGCGGACCGCTCCGCCTTCGGCGGCGTGTACAAGATGAACGCGCTGGAAGAGGACGGGGCGCTGCGGCCCCGGATCAAGCTGTCGGACAACCCGGAGAAGGTCACGCTCCCCGGCCGGCAGGAGCTCTACCGCCTCTACACCGCCGACGGCATGGCGGCGGCCGACCTCGTCGCGCTGGACAGTGAAACGTATGATTTCGCCAGCCCCCTCACCATCTTTGACCCCAAGGACACCTGGAAAAAGATGACCCTGACGGAGTACCGGGCCCGCAGGATGCTGGAGCCCCTCATCCGGGGCGGGCGCTCCGCGGGCGAACTGCCCTCCCTGAAGGAAATCCAGGCCTTCCGGCAGGAGGAGGAGAAGACCATCTGGGAGCAGCACCTGCGCCTGGTCAACCCCCACCCCTTCAAGGTGGACCTGTCGGACGGGCTCTGGGAACTCCGGAACCGGATGCTGTACGACGGGGAACACGAGGAAGGATGACGTCCAAACGCTGCCGCTCAGACATCACCCGCGACACCGGCTGGGACGCCCTGGCGGCTTACGATGCCGAGCCGGTCAGCCAGGTCGCGCTGGATGAGGACTGGTCCGCCCTGCGCTTTAAGCCCTTCGTGGAGATCAGGGACCCGAAGCGCGCGGGCAGGATGGTCAGGCTGGAGGAATAGGGGCGGCGATGAATATCAAATATGTGAAACAGCGGGACGAAGCCTTCTGGCGCAGCGTCGATACGCACGTGGACGCGGCCGGGTTCCGAAACCGTGTATATGCAAAAACCGGGTACGTGATGCGGG
>CAZJCB010000194.1:3217-4522 GCA_964544245.1 uncultured Christensenella sp. | reverse complement strand
ATCGCCATCATCGGGGCGGGCATGATGGGGTCCGCCATGAGCATCCCCGCGAGGGACCGGGGGCACGAGGTCCGCCTGGTCGGGACGCCGCTGGACAGGGACATCATCATCCACGCCCGGCGGACGGGGCAACACCTCACCATGCGCCGGCCGCTGCCGGAAGGCGTCCGGTTTTTCCAGTTTGAGGAGGCGCGGAGCGCGCTGAAGGGCGCCGACCTGGTCATCGGCGGGGTGAGCAGCTTTGGCGTCGACTGGTTCGCGAAAGAGGCCGTGCCGCTCATCCCCGCGGGCCTGCCGGTCCTGATGGTCACCAAGGGGCTGCAGGACCGCCCCGACGGCAGCCTGGAGACCTTCCCCCATCTCCTCTCCCGCCTGACGGGCGGTGGCTGTTCCTTTCTGGCGGTCGGAGGCCCCTGCACCAGCTATGAGCTGGCGGACAGGCGGCAGTCCTCCGTCGTGTTCTGCGGGGAGGACGCCGCCGCGCTGCGCGCCTTCCGCGACGCGCTGCGGACGGAGTATTACCACGTCAGCCTGTCCGGGGACGTGGCGGGCGTGGAGTGCGCGGTGGCGATGAAAAACGCCTACGCGCTGGCGGTCAGCCTGGCCATTGGGCTACACGAAAAGGAGTACGGCGAGGGCAGGGTGTTGGCCTACAACCCCCAGGCCGCCCTGTTCGGGCAGAGCGTTCGGGAGATCCGCAGGATGCTCAGGCTCCTGGGCGGCGGGGAGGAGAACATCGTATACGCCGCGGGCGACCTCTACGTGACGGTGTTCGGCGGGCGCACCCGCAGGCTGGGCGTGCTGCTGGGGCGGGGGCTGACCATCCGGGAAGCCCTGGCAAAGCTGGAGGGCGTAACGCTGGAATCCGTCGTCATCGCGGGGCGGACGGTGCGGGCCCTGCGCGCGCTTGCGGAGCGTGGCGGGGCGGACGTCAGGGATTTCCCACTCCTGATGCACGTCGGGGACCTGCTGGAAGGAAAGGCCACGGTCGATATCCCCTGGGCGAGCTTTGAGGCGGAGGAGCTATAGGTTTCGAAAAGGCAGAGACCCCGGGAGATTCCATCCCCCGGACCCCCAGGCAAGGGATTTCATCCCTTGACCCATTATGTTTTTTATCTTTACTGATGCACAAAAGCAGGTCAAAAACGCCGTCATATGAAACAACGAAGGAGAAAACTCCATGACGCTTATCACGCTACCGGACGACAAGGCGGCCAGGCAGGCCATCCTGGAAATCGGTGGAAGGATGTACCAGCGGGGCTTCGTCGCGGCCAACGACGGCAACATCAGCTGCAAAACGGCGGA
>CAZJCB010000194.1:0-3117 GCA_964544245.1 uncultured Christensenella sp. | reverse complement strand
GCGCTGCTGGTCCACCTGGGCCTGGGGCCCGGACCGGCCAGGATCCTCACGGAAGGGGAAGTGGCGGAGCTGATCCGGATCCGCGAGAGGCTGGGCATCACAACAGGCGGCGTGCCCAGGGGCCGCCGGGAGGAGCAGGGGTGAGCGGGAGGCAGGCAGTTCAGAAGATACCGGACACCGTCGCGCTGGACGACAGGGAAGGCGCGCTGGTGCTCATCGACCAGACGCTTCTGCCTGGCAAACTGGAATTACTGAGGCTGAAGACGACGGAAGAGATCGCCGAAGCCATCCGCTCCCTGCGGGTGCGCGGAGCACCGGCCATCGGGGTCGCCGCCGCCATCGGGCTCTACCTCGCCGCCCGGAACAGCCGCGCCGACAGTTTTGAGCCTTTCTATCTGGAACTGAAGGCCGCGAAGGGGAGGCTGGCCTCCTCCAGGCCGACGGCGGTCAACCTATTCTGGGCGCTGGACAGGATGGAACACGCCGCGCTTTCCGCGCGGGGCCTGCCGGTCCCGGACGTCAAACTGCGCCTGAGGGAGGAAGCGGAAGAAATCCTGGAGGAGGACGTCAGGGTCTGCTGCGCCATCGGCGTTCACGGCCTGGCGCTGCTGCGGGACGGGCAGGGCATCCTGACCCACTGTAACGCGGGCAGGCTCGCGGCGGTGCGCTACGGGACCGCGCTGGCGCCCGTCTACCTGGGGCTGGAAAAGGGGATGCGTTTCCACGTCTACGCGGACGAGACGCGCCCCCTGCTGCAGGGCGCCCGGCTGACGGCCTGGGAACTGCGCGCGGCGGGGGTTGACACCACGCTCATCTGCGACAGCATGGCAGGCCAGGTGATGAAAAACGGCTGGGTGCAGGCGGTGCTCACGGGCGCCGACCGGGTGGCGGCCAACGGCGACTGCTGCAACAAGATCGGCACCGCCAGCCTGGCCATCCTGGCGCGGCACTACGGCATCCCGTTTTACGTGTGCGCCCCGGTATCCACCATCGACATGAGCCTCGGGACAGGGGCGGAGATCCCCATCGAGCAGCGGCAGCCGGACGAGGTGACGCGCCTGTGGTACGCCCGGCGGATGGCGCCCAGGGACACGGGAGTGTACAACCCCGCCTTTGACGTCGCGGATCACAGCCTCGTCAGCGCCATCGTCACCGAGCGCGGCGTGCTGTACCCGCCGTATGAAACCAGCCTTCAGGGCTTGTTCGCGTGACGCGCGGACCAGGCGGGACGGCAAACGCCCAGATGATTTTCGTTTGTTTTCCGTTTACCCCTTGCACCGTATGGTATACTTAGACTGTAGTTAATTCCGAATCAACTCAACACATAGATGAGGAGGACACAATGAAGAAGAACAAGACCCGCATCCTGGCGGTCCTGATGGCTCTGATGCTGAGCCTGGGCATGGTCCCCGCGCTGGCGGAAGCCCCCGTGACTGTCCCGAACCTGGCCACCCTGCTGGAAAGCGTCGGCACGATGCAGTACGACGTGGAGCTGAACGTCAACCCCGGCGCCGTCGCGATGATCATGGGCCTGAGCGGCCAGGCCCCCGACGAGGCCACGATGGGCATGGTCAACACGTTGGTCAGCGCCGTGAACAAGCTGAAGTTCAACGTGCTGGCCGGCAAGGAGGCCATATCCGCCGTCATCGGCAGCGACACCGCCCCGCTGATGGAACTGCAGGCCGCCATGAACCCGGAAACCTTTGAAAACCACATCACCACCAGCATGCTGCCGGGCACCGCGATCTCCATCGACCCCGCCATGATCCAGAAGTACATGGGCCAGGCGGCCGGCTTGAAGATGGACCCGAAGAAAACGATGGAGATCGTCCAGCAGCACATGGCCGCCATCGGCGGGCTGCTGAATGAATTCGCCGCGGGCTTCACGCCCGAGGAGGGCAGCTTCACCGTCGAAGGATACGGCACCTTTACCAAGCGCACGCAGGTCACCCTGACCACGCACATGCTGGCCGACCTGCTGCAGAAGATGGCCGACATCTACAACGGCGCCCCGGTGCACAAGGAAACCATGGAGAAGATCCTCTCGGCCACCAATTCCCTGCAGGAGGGAGCCGGCACCGCCCAGGAGATCCCGGACATCGGCAAGCAACTGGACGAGGCCGCCAAAAAGGGCAAAGAGGAGCCTGACATGCCGGTCCTGACCGGCTTTGTCTACGAAGGCGAGAACGCGACGTATATCGACGGCATGACGCCCCCGGAAGCCGGGAGCCAGATGAAACTGGACCTGCTCTTCTCCAAACAGGGCGGCCTGAACCAGACGAAGATCAAGGTCATCGTCAAGAGCCCGTCCTATGGCGCTGAGGCAGCCGCGCAGGCCGCGCCTGACTGGGCGGCGATCGAAAAGGACATCCTGGGCGGCCAGAACTATTCGGACGCCCTGGTCAACGTGGCCATCAACAACACGGGCGAACTGCCCCAGATGAGCACAGAGGTCACCGCAGACGTCGTGGCCGGCGGGATGAACATCGGGCTGAAGGTCAACTCCAACAGCCGCCTGGACACCCTGGAAAGCAAGTTCGACTTCAGCGTTTCCCTCATGTCCCCGGAACCCATGCTGACGCTCAGCGTCTCCAGCAAGCCCACGGAGGAGCAACCGGCCGCCCCGGTGCTGGACGGCGCTACCCCCATCGTGCTGAAGGAAGAAATGGGCGAGGAAGAGAACAGCCTGCTGCAAGCCAGCCTGGCAAAAGCCATCCCAGACCTCTTCACGCGCATCGGCGCCGCGGTGCCTGAGGAAGCCCCCGCGCTGATCCAGATGATCCAGGAACTGATGGCCCCGAAACCGACCTCCGCCCCGGAAGGGACGCAGCCTGGAGCGGTCGTGGAGCCCGCGCCCGAAGTCGTCGTGGAACCGGCGCCTGCCAATCCCTGAGCCGCAGGCATAGAAAAGAGAGCGGAGCCTTCGCGGGCTCCGCCTTTTTTTAGTCCGGCCGCTTCACTTGCGGGGAGGGAAGCCGGGAAGGTATACTGGGGGCAGGAAGGTGGGGCGGCTGATGGACAATGAACTGATGGAGACGGTGGTTTCCGGCGAGCGGATCTTCGACGGGAACATCATCAAGGTGGAGAAATGGACGGTCACCCTGCCGGACGGGCGGG
>CAZJCB010000193.1:0-4531 GCA_964544245.1 uncultured Christensenella sp. | reverse complement strand
CGCAGGTCGCGTCGCTCAAAGCCGCCGACAACCCCTACGCGCCGGAGACCGGCGCCCAGCTGCGCTACATGGAGCACAGGCTGGACGCGGCGCAGCGCAGCGCGGACGCGATGAAAGAAATGAAGGCCGGCGACGTCATCGTCGCCCTCATGCACCACCCGCCGGGCCCGGAAGCGCTGGGCGAGCTGTCGCTGCTGAGCCGGGAAAGGGATCTGCCCGCGCCGGACCTCATCCTCGCGGGGCAGTTCAACAACGGCCAGGCGCGCCTGCCCGGCCTGGGGCCGCTGTATATCCCGCCTCAGGGGGACGGCAGGGGCGGCTTCCTGCCCGGGGACGAGGGCTTTACCGGGCTGTCCATCCTGAAGGGGTTCACGGTCCACATCAGCCCTGGCCTGGGCGTGTCCGATTATTATCCCCTGCCCCTGCGGCTGTTCAACCGCCCCGGCGCCTCGCTGCTGCAGCTCACCGCCCAGATGACGCGATAAGGAGGCAACCTTGCACAACCGGGGGATTTTCGTCAACCGCGAACTGAGCTGGCTGCAGTTCAACGAGCGCATCCTGTCCGAGGCTGTCAGCCCCGACAACCCGCTCCTGGAGCGCGCGCGGTTCCTCTCCATCGTGTCCAACAACCTGGACGAGTTTTTCATGGTGCGCGTGGGCAAGCTGGAGCGCAAGAAAGACGCCGGCCGGAAAACCGCCGACCCCGCGGGGCTGACGCCCGCGGAGCAGGTCCGCGAGATCAGGAAGCACGTACAGGAACACGTCGGGCATCAGTACCGCATCCTGCAGCGCGAGCTGCTGCCGGAACTGAAGCGCAGCGGGATCCATCTGCTCTCCCCGGACGAACTGGGCGCGGACCAGCGCCGCTGGCTGTCACAGTTCTTTGACGCCCAGGTGCTCCCCGTGCTCACCCCGCGCACCATCAACCCGCAGCACCCCTTCCCCATCCTGGCGGCCAAGAACCTCTACATCGCCGTGCTGCTGCAGAGCGATAAAGGCGGGCCGCCGCAGTTGGCCGTCATCCCGGTGCCCCGGACCCTCAAGCGCGCCGTCCTGCTGCCCATGGGGCAGGGGAAGGCGCGCGCCATCCTGCTGGAAGACCTGATCGCCCTCTTCCTCCCCAGGCTCTTCCTCTACATGGCGCCGCTGGCGCACATGCCCCTGCGCATCACGCGCAACACCGATTTCGTGATCAACCTGGACGACATGGACAACCTGATCAGCGAAATGAACAAAAACGTCCAGCGCCGCTCCTACGGCAAGATCGTGCGCATGGAAGTCATGAAAGGCGGCAACAGGAAACTGCTGAACATGCTCCAGGAAGGGATGCAGGTGGAGGACGAGGCGCTCATCGAGGTGGACGGGCCGCTGGACCTGCGTTTTTTCATGCGCCAGCTCTGCGACCTGCCCGGCTTTGATCCCCTGCGCTTCGCCCCCTACGAGCCCAGGATCAACGGGCGTCTGCTCGCGAGGGAATCCATCTTCCGCACCATCCGGGGCGGCGACCTGTTCTTCCACCACCCCTACGACAGCTTTGACCCCGTCGTGCGCTTCCTGTCCGAGGCGGCCAACGACCCGCACGTGCTGGCCATCAAGCAGACGCTGTACCGGGTCAGCTCCCACAGCCCGATGATCGACGCGCTGGCCCGCGCCGCCCGAAACGGCAAGCAGGTCACCGTGCTCATCGAGGTCAGGGCCCGCTTTGACGAGGAGCACAACATCGCCTGGAGCAAGGCGCTGGAGAAAGCCGGATGCCATGTGCTCTACGGCGTGCCGCGCTGGAAGACGCATTCCAAGGTCACCCTGGTGGTCCGCCGGGAAGGGGGCAGCCTCAGGCATTACGTGCATTTCGGCACCGGCAACTACAACGACGTGACCGCCCGCATCTATACCGACATGGGCGTAATGACCTGCGACAAGGGTCTGGGCGAGGACGCGGCTGCCTTTTTCAACCTCATCCTGGGCTACAGCTACACCTACCCGATGCGGGATATGATCGCCTCGCCGTATAGCCTGAGGGACGCCATGCTCAGCCGCATCCGGCGCGAGGAGGAGAACGCACGCAAGGGCGGCCCAAATGGCATCATCATGAAAATGAACTCCCTGTCCGATCCGGAGATGATCCAGGCGCTCCTGTCCGCCGCGGACGCCGGGGTGAAGGTGCGGCTGATGGTGCGCGGCATCTGCTGCCTGAACTACAGAGAGCATGAAAACCTTGAGGTTTACAGCCTTGTCGGGCGTTTCCTTGAGCACCCGCGCATCTACGCCTTTGAAAACGGAGGCGAGCAGGAGCTCTTCCTCTCTTCCGCCGACCTGATGAAGCGCAACCTGGACAAGCGGGTGGAACTCACCGTGCCGGTCAAGGACGCGCAGATCAGGCGGCACATCCTGTCCATCCTGGAACTGGGCTTCAGGGACAACCGCAAACGGTGGAAACTGGTCCACGGCATGCACTACGAGCGCGTCCCCCGCGGGGAACCGGAGCTCAACGCCCAGGAAGCGCTCATCCTCTCCCCCGACCCACTGCTTGACAGGGTTTGGGCGGAAAGTTAAGATGACCAGGCGTGCCGGCGGCCGTCAGGGGATGGCCGGGCCGCCGTTTTTATCAGGGAGGGACGGACATGCTGCAGATCCACAACAGCCAGACGCGGAAAAAGGAAGATTTCAAGCCCATTGCCGACGGCAAGGTGGGCATGTACTGCTGCGGCCCGACCGTCTATGATTTTTTTCACATCGGCAACGCCCGGCCCTTCATCATGTTTGACGTGTTCAGGCGCTACCTGGAGACCCGGGGTTATGAGGTCACCTTCGTACAGAACTTCACCGACATCGACGACAAGATGATCGACCGCGCCAGGCGCGAGGGCGTCACGGTGAGGGAACTGGGCGACCGATTCATCCGGGAGTACTGGCAGGACGCGGGCGCGCTGGGGGTCAGGCCCGCCACCGTGCACCCCCGGGCGACGGAGCACATGCCCCAGATGATCTCCCTCATCCAGGGGCTGATCGGCAAGGGCCTGGCCTACGAGAAGGACGGCAGCGTCTACTACAACACCCCGGCCTTCCCGGAATACGGCAAGCTGTCCGGGCAGAACCTGGAAGACCTGGACAGCGGCGCAAGGGTGAGCGTGGACGAGGACAAGCGCAGCCCGCTGGATTTCGTCCTGTGGAAGGCTGAAAAGCCCGGGGAACCCAGCTGGGACAGCCCCTGGGGCAAGGGCCGGCCGGGCTGGCACATCGAGTGCAGCGCCATGAGCATGGCCTATCTGGGGGAGACGTTTGATATCCACTGCGGCGGGCAGGACCTGCTCTTCCCCCACCACGAAAACGAGGTGGCCCAGAGCGAGGGCTATACCGGGCATCCCTTCGTCAACTACTGGATGCACAACGGCTTTTTGAACATCGACAACACCAAGATGTCCAAATCCCTGGGCAATTTCTTCACCGTGCGGGACATCCTCAAGGAGTACGACCCCGAGGATGTGCGCATGCTGATGCTGTCCGCCCACTACCGCAGCCCCCTGAACTTCTCCCGGGACATGATGGCCCAGGCCAAGGCCTCACTCACCCGCCTCTACACCGCGCGCGACCGCCTGGCCGGATTGATCGCCGCAGCCGCTGCGCGGGAGCTGACGGCGGCGGATCAGGCTTTGCAAAGCAGCGTTGAGCAGGCCCGCGAGGCCTTCAAATCCGGCATGGACAACGATTTCAACACCGCCGAGGCCATGGGCGCGCTGTTTGAGCTGGTGTACCTGATCAATACCGAACTGAATGAAACCAGCGCCAAACAGGTTTGCGAAGCTGCCATGTCCGCTCTTCAGGAAATGGCCGGCATCTTTGGCATCCTCACCAAACAGGCGGAGGACATCCCGGCGGAAGTCCAGGCCCTGGCCAACCAGCGCGCACAGGCCCGCAAGGACAGGGACTGGGCGCGCGCGGACGCCCTGCGGGCTGAATTGTCCGGCCTGGGCTGGCTGGCCGAGGATACGCCCCAGGGCCAGAAGCTGCGGAAGGGCTGAGAAGCGCTTGCTGCCCGGCGGCCGGTTTCGCCAGATACAAATTGCCTTGGGCCAGGCGCTGCTGGTGTGCTGCCTGGGGGTGCTGGCCGCCATCCTGGTGCTGGCAGTGCAGGGATATACCAAAAAGGGCGAGACCGTCGCCCTGAAACTGAAACCGGAGCAAACAGCTTTTGTCAGGCCGCCGATGGACACCGGCGGCCTTCTCAACCTGAACACCGCCACCCTGGAGGAGCTGATGGCCCTGCCCGGCGTTGGGGAGCACCTGGCTGCCCAGGTCATCAGGCAGCGGGCCATCCACCCCTTTTATTTTGTGGAGGATCTGCGCGTGGTCAGCGGCTTTGGGGACAAGCGCATTGAGGCGCTTAGGGGATTGGTGTATGCCGGCTGGCCGGAGGGCAGTGCGACGGAAGCGCCGGTGGATGAGCAGGCAAATTAAATAGTACAATAGTTTCTACAATTTTAATTACTCAGCAGAATTCATAACAAAAACCAATGCAATGTATAACTCAATC
>CAZJCB010000192.1:0-4533 GCA_964544245.1 uncultured Christensenella sp. | reverse complement strand
GAGGAAAAGGAAGAACTGAAGGAAATCGTTGATTTCCTCAAAAACCCAAAAGAATATCTGGAACTCGGGGCGCGAATTCCCAAGGGGGTCCTTCTGGTCGGCCCTCCCGGCACAGGCAAGACCCTGCTGGCTAAAGCGGTTGCAGGTGAAGCAAAGGTACCATTCTTTTCCATCAGCGGTTCGAATTTTGTGGAGATGTTTGTGGGCGTTGGCGCAAGCCGGGTCCGGGACCTGTTTGACCAGGCAAAGCGCATGGCTCCCAGCATCATCTTTATTGATGAAATTGATGCCGTCGGACGCCATCGTGGCGCTGGCCTTGGCGGCGGTCATGACGAGCGGGAACAAACCCTCAACCAGCTATTGGTCGAGATGGACGGATTTACCACAAATGAGGGCGTGATTGTGATGGCCGCGACAAACCGAGCAGACATCCTTGACCCGGCCCTGATGCGCCCTGGCCGCTTTGACCGTCAGGTTAACGTTCATTACCCGGACATCGCTGGCCGCGTCGCAATTTTGAAAGTCCATTCCAAAGGCAAACCTCTTGGACCTGACGTAGACCTGGAGAACATCGCCAAGCGTACGCCTTTTGCCACAGGCGCAGACCTCGAAAATGTCATGAACGAAGGAGCCATTGTAGCCGCGCGCAACCATAAAAAGCAGATTTCTCAGTCTCACCTGATCGAAGCAGTGGAACGTGTGCAGATGGGGCCGGAAAAGAAGAGCCATAAAGTGCTGGAAGAGGACAAGCGTATTGTGGCCTACCATGAGGCGGGGCACGCTGTGGTCGGCCACCTGCTTCCCCTTTGCGACGAAGTGCACACCGTCACAGTCGTTCCCCGCGGCGGAGCGGGTGGCTTTACGCTGTCTCTGCCGGAAAGGGAGTATGACATGACCAGCCGGTCAAAGATGCTGCAGTCCGTTTCCATGATGCTCGGCGGCCACGCGGCGATCAGGATCATTGAAAACGATGTATACACCGGGGCGCAGTCTGACCTGAAACGCGCAACGGAAATCATCCGCTCAATGATCACAAAACTCGGAATGAGCGATGATCTTGGAACGATTTACCTGGGCAAGGACCAGGAGGTCTTTGTTGGAATGGAATTCGGCCAGGTTCGCGAATACAGCGAAGAGTATGCCACGCGCGTTGATAAAGAGGTTTCAAGCCTCATGGACGAATGTTATCAGGTCGCAATGGACACGTTGAAATCCAACATCCAAAAGCTCCACGGTCTGGCAAGGCTCCTCATTGACAAGGAAACGATCAACCGCGAGGAGTTCGTCAGTTTTATGGATACCCCGTCAGATGAATTGCTGCCATCTCCAGCTTGATGAAGCCTTGCGTCAGTGTTGATATGAAGGTCCGACCCTATCGGCCGGACCTTCATGCTCATACAACCGCTTCCGACGGTATATTGAGTCCCCGGCAATTGGTTCAGGAAGCGTCGCAGATGGGGGTCAGTCTGCTCGCTGTCACAGACCATGACACCATGAAGGGACTGCCTGAAGCCTTGTCAGCCGCGGACGAAGAAGTCATTGGATTGATCCCAGGAATAGAACTGAGTACAGCTGGAGAAGAAGAGGTCCATCTCCTGGCTTATTTTGTTCATCCTGAAATGAAGCGTCTTTCACGGCTCCTGGATGAAATCAGCCTGGACCGGCAGACAAGGTGTCTGAAGTTTCTTGAGAGGTTTAGGTCTCTTGGTGTCGACCTTCATATGGATGACCTTCATATCCCTGAGGGCACTGACTGCAACAGGCCGCACATCGGCCGTGCGCTTGTGAGAAAAGGGTATGTGTCTTCCTTGTCTGAAGCCTTTCAGAGATATCTTGCAGTCGGCAAACCAGGGTATATTCAAAGAATAAAACTGGAGTCCACGGACGTCATCCGCCTGCTTCGTGAAGAAGGGGCCGTGCCGGTCCTGGCCCATCCCGAACTCATTCGCAGTACTGCCCTGAAACTGCCTGAGCGAATCAGCATCCTAAAGGAAGCGGGACTCCAGGGGATTGAAGCCTACCATTCCAAGCACAGCAGGTCCGCTTGCGTTTATTGGGACGGGCTGGCCAGGGAGAAAGGGTTGCTGGTAACTGGCGGCAGCGATTTCCACCAGCAAGGGGACGACCACGGTTTGCTGGGATCCGCCATAAGGTGGTGGAATACAGCGGATAAAGATGCGGACCGGCTGATGAAACTGAAGCCTGTCATAACGTAAAGGGAACTGATGAGCAATTATCCTGACAGTAACAATGGATTTACCAGGCAGCCCCCTCCGCCGGGCTGGCATCCTGTTGTTCAGGAAAACCAGCTCCCAAAGGAACATCAGAAAAATCCGCATAGTCCGACCCTTACTCCGCGGAATCATTCTGTCAAGCCCCCGCGTGATGAGGGTAAAAAGAAAAATTCAATAGTCCGCTTGCTGATTATGGTGAGCGCTGCAGCGCTAATCATTGTCCTCGTCTTTATCGGAGTGCGTTCTCTCAGGGAACGTCAGATTGTTCAAAGCATCGCACCGTACAATGCCGTATACGGTCCGAATCTTTATATCAACGATGTTCCGCTGACTGGCCTGACTCCTCAGGCAGCGCTGGACAAATTGCGCACAGGCATGCAAAACAGGATGACCGGCTGGAACCTCGCGCTCACGTACCAGGGGCATCTATTCATAAACTTGAATTATGGGACTTTGGGGCTGACAGTTACTGACGAGGAATTATATGGATTGCTCAATGAAGCGTGGATCGTCACACATTCCGGTGACATCTATGAGCAGAAAGCCGCAATTGATCGCCTGACAAACAACGCTTTGAAGACATACACAGAACAGACTGAGATGGATGGCACAATGCTGCAGTCGATACTGGAGCAAATAGCGCCTTATGTGAACAGGGATCCCGTTGACGCAGCGATCCTCACCTTCCTGCCCGATGAAACAGATCCTTTTATATTCAGGGATGAACAATGGGGCGTCAGGCTGGAGGTCAATGCTGCCAGGGGACAGATTCTGTCCATGGCAGTATCCGGTCAATCCGGTTCATTTGAGCTGGCGCCTGAATCAATTGAGCCTGCTGTCAAAAAGGCAGAACTGGAGCAAACCGTAAAACTCAGAACCAGTATATCCACATCCATCAGCGCCAGTTCTACTGAAAACCGCAACCACAATATCCGCCTTTCATTTTCCAAATTCAACGGCATGGTGCTGAAGCCCGGGCAAACTTTCAGTTTCAACGATGTCGTCGGACCGCGCACGCTCAAGGCCGGCTTTGCAGAAGCACTGGAATATGTCTATGGTGACTTGGTAACAGGAATTGGCGGCGGCGTATGCCAGGCCAGTACCACTCTGTATCAAGCCGCGCTGACGGCAGGACTGACCATTACAAAACGGTTGCCGCATTCCGACAGGATTGACTACGCTGAAATGGGGCAGGACGCCACAGTTTACCTGACCGGCGACCGTGAAATCGATTTTCAGTTCAAGAATTCGACGCCCGGGAATATCTATTTGACCGCCCACGTAAAATCTGCGAAAAACAATTCGAAGCGTCTTGTCGCCGAAATCAAAATGTATGGATTGAGCCTTGGCGATGGTGTCAGTTATCGCCTCAGGTCAGATATCGTTGAGACAATTCCCCCTCCTGAACAAAAGAAGTTGATTACGGACATGACGGGCTTGATCGTAAAATTTACCGATGAAGAAAAACTGAAGAGCCGAGCACAGGAGGGATATGTCATCGCGACGTATTTGGAAAAATATGTCAATGGAACACAATTTGAGCAACCTAAACTGATCAGCAGTGACACTTTCCGGGCGAAACCTGCCGAGTATTGGATTGGGAATACCGTCAGGGGCACATAGACAGGCAACTGTTCCATGCCTGATTCAGGCTTGATTACTTCTCCCGTGAGTGCCGGATAGATTTGCATAGACTTGCATGAGTATGAGATTTCATGTATGATGCTATCCATCTGGAGGAGCGTATGAGCGGTAAGCGTTTTTTTCTGTATGCTAATCCCGGCAAGCCGGATACGGTTTCAGCGGTGAGGACTTTGTCGCATACGCTGCTTGAGAAGGGATACGTTCCCGTCCTGGACGGATGGCTGTTTGACATCATCCATACGGGAGAGAGATGCGATCTGAAAGACGCGGGTCCAACGCTTGATGCCTTGATATCTATCGGCGGAGACGGTACGCTGCTTCGCGCTCTGCCAGCCGCGGCTGAGAACCGTATCCCCGTATTGGGCATAAATATGGGGCATACAGGTTTTCTGCTGGAAACGGACCCGAGCGATTTACGTCACATAGCGGACCGGCTGATCCAGGGGCAGTACCACATTGAGGAAAGAATGATGCTTCGCTGCGTCATCAACGACACATACTCCACATTGGTGATGAATGAAGTTGCGCTGACGCGCGGGCATAACCCAAGCAGCCTGATTGTTGACATTATGACCGGTGATGAACTGGTATACTCCGTTCACGGAGACGGCGTTCTGGTCTCAACCCCTTCTGGCACAACGGGATATGCGCTGTC
>CAZJCB010000191.1:0-4565 GCA_964544245.1 uncultured Christensenella sp. | reverse complement strand
GCTGAATTGCATCATTGGCCGGGTGGAAAAGGTATACCGGGGAAAGCGGACCCTTTCCTGCGACGCGCCGCTTACCCGCTTCCTCTCCTGGCTCTGGCGCGTTCTCCTGCCCGTCCGCCGCCCCTTGCTGCGTGGGGTGCGCAAAGCCGCGAAGGCAAGAAGGCAACTCCGGCATTTCGGATGATCCGCTTTTCCTTGCCCCTTCTCGAGCGCCTGCAGACGAAGCCGCCCGCCCGCCCTTTCTCTATTGAAAAATCTCTTGACCGCGCCATCCCCTGAGGGCAAACCGGGACACCCTATGCCATGCTGTCCCCGTGTCTGTCCCCATCTACCGGCAGGGTCGGGATGTTTCTATGCGCGTTGCGAAATGAATGGAATGTCCGGTGCCGGGGGCATCAGGGAATGGATAGATCGGGAGTGAACGCGGTGGGGGGAGAAGGCCTGACATACCGGCACAAGCGAAGCGCTGTCCGGGCCTTGCTGTGGCTGCTGGTGCTGTGCAACCTGGCGGCGATTTTCTTCTTTTCTTCCCAGCCGGCCGAAGCCTCCTCAAAGACCAGCCTGAGCGTTACGCAGACCGTGCTGCGCGTCACGGTTCCGGAATTCAAGTCGATGAAGCCGGATGAGCAGAGCAGGCTGTTGGCCGCCTGGCACCTTTCGGTCCGGAAGACGGCGCACGCGCTGGAGTTTTCTCTGCTGGGCTTTCTGCTGATGCTGGCCTTGTCTTTGTATCCCGTTTCCCTGCCGCGGCGCCTGCTACTCAGCGTTGGAACGGGGCTGCTGGCCGCGGCCCTGGATGAACTGTTTCAGTTCACCGTTTCGGGGCGCGGCCCGGCCTACGGGGACGTTGGCCTGGACGCCCTGGGCATCTCCCTGGGCGTTCTCCTGTCGCTCACCTCGCGCCGGGTACGGCAGGGGCTCCAGCCGGAAAGCGCCCAACCGGCTCAGGGCTGATGAAAGAGGCGCTCCTGCGCCCCGGTGTTGGTTCTGTTCTTCAATACACCAGCGCATCGTGAATCATTGACAAGGATCCGGATCAAGTGTTCGGATCCCCCTTGGGTTTCCTGAACATGAACCGGTATTCACCATTCCACGGGAGAGGCGTCGTTCAGTTATTCCTGTTCTACTCCCCATCCGGCGGCAACCCGGCGCAGGCAAATCCTAACCTAATCAACCTCTGCGCATCGGAGACCTTTTTAACAAAGTGGTCCGGCTGCCGTATGACGACCTTTTCCGGTCCGCTGAGGAGGACCAGCCGGGCGTCTTTCGGGAAAGCGTCCAGCAGGGGCAGGAGGCTTATTGCCATTCCTTCTGCTTCGCCCGGGTTCTGAGTGAATACCAGGAAGGCCTTTCCGCCCGCCGTCTGAATCGGCCTTGCCCCGCCGGAGGGGAAGGCCATCCTGGTTTCCCGCCGCATCTGCTCCACAGCGGCGGCTTTGACCATGTCCGGCAGGCGTTCCCAGTTCCCGGCGGACGGGACGCTGCCAAGGGCGAAAGCGGGCGCGGCATCCACCGGAAGCTTTGTTTCCCAGACGGTCTCCACGTCCCAGCCCGCCGCGCCGGTCTGCGCCTCATGGACCCTTGACACCCTGGTGCTCCTCATCAGGAAGGCGTCGCTTTCAACCAGGGTTTCCCCGCTCAGCCGTTCTTTTTTGACAGTGAGGCGGTACCCCCTGGCCGAGCAGTAGGCCGCGAGCGCCGCCGCTTCGCTTTCCTGCCTTTTTGCCAGGGCCAGGAAGATCCCGGCGATGAGGACCCCCGTCAAACCGATTACGATGAGCGATACCGTCAAGTCCTGCATATTACAGCGTGTCCCCGTCGTCGATCTTCGCGTACAGCGACAGCAGGAAAGCGATGTCGGCGATGCCGTCGGGCGTCAGCCCGGCCGATTCCTCATACGCTTTCACCGCGTTTACCGTTACCCCGTCAAAATTTCCGGTGGGCGTACCCTGAAGGAAGCCCGCCTGGACGAGCCAGCCCTGCAGCAGCGCGACCTGCCCGCCCGAGGAGCCTTCCTTCATCTCCGCCATGGAAGCCAGCAGGGGCGCGGCCAGCCGGTCGTGATCCGCCTTTGCCAGGGCATAGCCGAGGCTCATCGCCTGCTTGTAATCGTTGATGGCCAGCTGCCGGTACGCGGGGTCGCCCGTATCGGCAAACGCCAGGGCGTAGCAGTACCCCCTGATTTCCAGCTCGTAGGGGTTCGGGCCGTTCCGGTCAAAGCCCTGGGAGAGGGTTTCCGCAACCAGTTTGAGGGCGCGGCGGGCGTTGTTCCGGTCAGCCTCGCCGTACTTCGCGTCGCTGAAGACATCTTTGAACAGGTAAGCTTTCCGCAGGTCCACCAGGTAGCCGTAGGACGTCTTCCCGCCCAGGTCTTCCGGCATCGCGTCCGGCACGGGGGAGTCTGGGAGGCCGGCAGCCAGTTGGCGGACGGGCATGATGTCCCCGGCCGTGAAGCTGCCCCTGTCCGGCACCTGACGCGCCGTGTCATAGAGATTCTGCAGGAACTTCCCGGCCAGTGCCCTGGCGATGGCCGCAGGGTCCATATTGAAGCCCGGGCCGCGCCAACGGGCGTCCGGCACCCGAACCTGCAGCACCAGGGAATCCTTCAGGACCAGCGCCGTGGTGTACAGCAGGGGGGCGTGGTCCATGTTCCTGAGGCCCATCTGCACGGCCTCGTCGCCAAGGCCCGGGAGTTCGCTCACCCTGCCCAGGAAGGCGGAGCGCTTGAGCGCGTCATAGCGTGCCTTGCCGCCCTGCGGGTCCGTCAGGACGAAGACGGCGCTCTCCCAGGGATTCACCATGGAGCGCAGCGCGTAACCCATGCCCAGCCGGCTGCCGTCCGCCTGCTGGTAAGGGCTGCTGACCAGTAGCACATCCCCGGCGGGAACGCCCAGGACACCGCCCGCTTCCTCCGGCGTGAGCATCTGGGGCATTTCCCAGCTCAGCGGAGCGGCCTGGACCTCCATCGCCGCCAGCCGGTCGTGGTCCGCCTGGGCATACCCGCCGCCCAGTTCCACGGTCTTCAGGTAGTCCATAAGCGCCAGATCCCGCAGGGCAGGGTCCTTCCCGTCCTGAAACATCAGGTCTTGGGCCCAGGCGCGCAGGTAGAGGTTGTACTGGTCGGGTTTCCTCGCCTCCTCCATCTTGGCCGTCGCGGCGTCCGCCACCAGCCGGGCGGCGCGGCGGGCGTTTTCCCGGTCCGCGTCGGCATACTTGACCGGGTCGCTGAACACCTTGGCCGGCAGATAGGTGTTCTTTAAGTCCATCAGGTAGCCGTAGAGCGTTTTACCGCCCAGGTCCGCGGGCAGTTCGTCGGGTACCGGGGACTGGGCGAAGGCCCCCGCTGGGAACACAAGGCACAGGACGCAGGCGACGACGGCTAATTTCCAGGCGGTTGTTTTCATGGGAGCTCCTCCTTATTCACTTCCGGGCGGTTCTGGCCTGCCGGAATGGGATGACGATGCGGCGTTTCTGACGGATTGATTATATCCCGCAACGTATCCTGATGTCAATTCTGGCCTGATCTGTTAGCGCCTAACACCAAGTGAAAAGATTATTTATCGCGGCTGGGGCGATGCCTGCCCCGACCGTTCTGTGCAATTCGAAAAAATTGCACGCGAATTGCACAGAAAATTACACAGCCCGCAGCCCTTGATAAACCTCACTTTTTCGACCGTTTTCCCCCTCTTGTGTAATTTGTGTAATTTTTTCTGGAAAAAAGTAGAGAAGGAGAATGAGTAAAAGGAGAATGAAAAAATAGAAGTCGAAAAATAATTGCACAAATTGCACGGATACCAGATCATCCATCAATATTGATAAAGGAATCAATGGACGGGAGGCTGTGTAATTTTTTGTGCAATTACCAGAATTGACAAAAGGAATTTCACAGCGGCGGTGCGCCTTCCTCATCATGGAAAACCGCCGGGATTCCTCCCGGCGGCATAAAGTTTCTGGTTGTCTCTCAGGCCTTCTTATGATTCCGGATCGCTTCGGCCGTGGCGACGGCGACGGCGACGGTGGCGCCGACCATGGGGTTGTTGCCCATGCCCAGGAAGCCCATCATCTCCACGTGCGCCGGCACAGAGCTGGAGCCCGCGAACTGCGCGTCGGAGTGCATTCTGCCCATGGTGTCGGTCATGCCGTAGGAGGCGGGGCCGGCGGCCATGTTGTCCGGGTGCAGGGTGCGCCCGGTGCCGCCGCCGGAAGCGACGGAGAAGTACTTCTTGCCCTGCTCGACGCATTCCTTCTTGTAGGTGCCCGCGACGGGGTGCTGGAAGCGGGTGGGGTTGGTGGAGTTGCCGGTGATGGAAACGTCCACGCCCTCGTGGTGCATGATGGCCACGCCCTCGCGGACGTCGTCAGCGCCGAAGCAGCGGACAGCCGCGCGCTCGCCGTCGGAGTACTTGTACTCCTTGACGATCTTCAGCTCGCCGGTGTAGTAGTCAAACTTGGTCTGCACATAGGTAAAGCCGTTGATGCGGGAGATGATCTGGGCGGCGTCCTTGCCCAGGCCGTTCAGGATGACCCGCAGGGGCTCCTTACGAGCCTTGTTGGCGCTGCGGGCG
>CAZJCB010000190.1:0-4568 GCA_964544245.1 uncultured Christensenella sp. | reverse complement strand
GGCGCCGCGGCGCGCCTCATGCTGACCGGCGCGGTCAGGGACGTCATCGGCCTGGGCCTGTACCTGATCGGGGTGGAAGCCCCGGAGCAAATGTAGCCGGCACACCGGCGGGAAGAGGGGAAAGGGCATGCGGTTCACCAAAATGCACGGGATCGGCAACGACTTCATTTTTGTCAATTGCTTTGAGGAGATCGTGCAGGATCCCTCCCGCGATGCGCTGGCCATGAGCCGGCTGCACACCGGCGTGGGCGCTGACGGCCTGGTGATGATCGAAAGCTCGGACACGGCGGATTTCGCCATGCGCGTCTTCAACGCCGACGGGACGGAGGCCGAGATGTGCGGCAACGCCGCCCGCTGCGTCGGCAAGTACGTCTATGAGCGCGGGATGACCGACAAGACCGAGCTGACCCTGGCCACCAGGGCCGGCATCCGCCTGCTGACCCTGACCGCGGACAAGGGCCGGGTCAGCCGCATCAGGGTGGACATGGGCTCCCCCGAGCTCAACCCCCGCAACATCCCGGTGGACCTGCCGGGGGAGATCGTGCTGCGCCACCGCCTGCAGGTCATGGGGCAGAACTGGTACATCACCTGCGTCAATATGGGGAACCCCCATTGCGTCGTGTTCGTCAAGGACCCGGAGGCGGTGGACGTGGCGACCCTGGGTCCGGTGTTTGAAAACCATCCGCTCTTCCCCCTGCGCACCAACGTGGAGTTCGTCCGCGTCCTGCGCCGCGACGTGCTGCAGATGCGCGTCTGGGAGCGCGGCGCGGGGGAGACCCTCGCCTGCGGCACCGGCGCCTCCGCCGCCCTGGTCGCGGCCGTGCTGGGCGGGCTGTGCGACCGGACGGTGCAGATGAAGCTGCCCGGCGGGAATCTGGAACTGAGCTGGAACGCGGAGGACAACCACGTCTACCAGTCCGGCCCCGCGGAGTACGTTTTTGACGGCGAGTGGCTGGGTTGAGACCGCGCAGCCCGTTTCCGGGATAAGGGGGGCAGCCGATGCAGGTCAACGGCCACATCGCGCGTCTGCCGGCCGCCTACCTCTTTGCCGACGTCGCCAGGCGGGTTTCGGAGTATGAGGGGGAGCACCCCGGCGTACGCCTGATCCGCATGGGCGCCGGCGACGCGACCCGCCCCCTGGCGCCTTCGGTCGCGCGCGCTTTCGCCGGCGCCGCGGCCGGGATGGCGGAGCCCGGGGGGTTCTTTGGCTACGGGCCCGCGGGCGGCTATCCTTTCCTGAAGGACGCCATCATCCGGCATGAGTATGAAGCCCTTGGGGTCAGCCTGGACAGGGACGAGGTCTTCATCTCCGACGGCGCCAAGACGGATGCCGGCGCGATCCAGGAGCTGTTCGCCCCGGACGCGCGCGTCGCCGTGGCCGACCCGGTCTACCCGGTCTACGTGGACGCCAACGCCATGGCCGGGCGGCTGGGGGAGTACAGGGACGGCCGCTGGAGCCGGCTCATCACCCTTCCCTGCACGCATCAAGCCGGCTTCGTCCCGGAACTGCCGGAGGAGGCCGAGGTGCTCTACCTCTGCTCCCCCAACAACCCCACCGGCGCCGTGCTCACGCACAGGCAGCTGAAGGCCTGTGTGGACTGGGCGCGGGAACGGGAGGCCCTCATCGTCTTTGACGCGGTCTACAGGGCCTACGTCAGGGACCCGGCGCTGCCGCGCAGCATCTACGAGGTCGAAGGCGCCAGGGAAGTGGCGGTCGAATGCTGTTCCTTCTCAAAATCCGCCGGCTTCACCGGCGTGCGCTGCGCCTGGACGGTCATCCCCATGGAGCTCAAGGGCCGGCTGGCGGACGGGGGCCGCGTCTGCCTCAACAGCCTGTGGGCCCGCCGCCTGGGGAGCCGGTCCAACGGCGTGTCCTACCCGGTGCAGCGCGCGGCCGAGGCGGTCTATACGCCCCAGGGGCAGCGGGAAACCCGGGAAACCGTCGACTATTACCTGGGGAACGCGCGGATCCTGCTGGACGCCCTGAAGGGCGCGGGCTGCGAGGCGACGGGCGGCGCCAACTCGCCCTACGTCTGGATGAGAGCCCCCGGGGGGATGAGCGGATGGGGCTTTTTTGACCTGCTGCTGAAGCGGACCGGGGTGGCGGGCACGCCGGGGGAAGGCTTCGGCGCCTGCGGCGCGGGCTGCTTCCGTTTGACGGGCTTCGCCGGCCGCGGGGAGACCATTGAGGCCGCGGACCGCATCCGCGCTGTGCTCAACGAACTGTAAAGGAGAACGGCATGGTAAGGGTGATCGTCGGCGCCAACTGGGGCGACGAGGGCAAGGGGAAAATCACGGACACGCTGGCGGAGCACAGCGACCTGGTGGCCCGTTTCCAGGGCGGGGCCAACGCCGGGCACACCATCATCAACGAATTCGGCAAGTTCGCGCTGCACCTGCTGCCCAGCGGCATTTTCCACCCCCAGGTGCTCAACGTCATCGGCCCGGGCGTCGCGCTGGATCCGGAGGCCTTCTTTTCAGAGCTCGAGAGCATCCTGGCGCGGGGCATCCGGCAGCCGCGGCTGGCGGTCTCAGACCGTGTGCAGATCCTGATGGATTTCCACGTCCTCCTGGACACGCTGGAGGAGGAGCGCCTGGGCGGGAAGAAGTTCGGCTCCACCAAGTCGGGCATCGCGCCGTTTTATTCGGACAAGTACGCCAAGGTGGGCGTCCAGGCCTGCCAGCTGCTGGACAGGGACCTGCTGCATGAGCGGCTGAGCGCCAACCTGGAAAAGAAAAACGTGCTCATGGAGCACCTGTACCACCATGAAAAGTTGGACGCGGAGCGCCTGACGGAGAAATACTGGGCCTTAGGCCAGCGGCTCAAGCCCTTCCTGGCCGATACCTCCATCCTGCTGGACGAGGCGGTCAGGTCAGGCAAGAAGATCCTGCTGGAGGGCCAGCTGGGCGCGCTGCGCGACCCGGACCACGGCATCTACCCCTACACCACCTCCTCCTCGCCCCTGGCCGGCTACGCGTCCGTCGGCGCGGGCCTGCCGCCCTGGGCGATCACCGAGGTCATTGCCATCACGAAGGCCTATTCCTCCAGCGTGGGCGCGGGCGTGTTCCCCAGCATGATTACGGGGGACGAGGCTGAGGAGCTGCGCCGCCGCGGCGGGGACGCCGGGGAATACGGAGCAAAGACCGGCCGGCCCCGGGACGTGGGCTGGTTTGACGCGGTCGCCACCCGCTACGGCTGCCTGGTGCAGGGCGCGACGGCGCTGGCCATGACCAACCTGGATGTGCTGGGCTACCTGGACAGGATCCCCGTCTGTGTCGCCTACGAGCTGGACGGGCAGGTCATCCACCGATTCCCGGTCACCCCGGACCTCAAGCGCGTCAAGCCGGTTTATGAGACCCTGCCCGGCTGGAAGGCCGACATCCGCGGGGAGACCGTCTACGGCAAGCTGCCCCGGGAATGCCGGGACTATGTGGAGACGGTCGAGCGCCTCGTCGGGACGCCGATCACCATCCTGTCCACCGGCCCGCGCCGCGAGGAGATCTGCTGGCGCATATAATGCCATGACCGGACCCCATCAACCGCGCAGGGCGCCGGGGAGCGTTTTATGAACAAAAAAAAGGGGCCCGGCGGCGCCGCGCTGGTCATCCTCGCCTGCGTGGCCTGGAGTTTTTCGGGCCTGCTGAGCAAATGGGTGCCCTGGTCCGCCTTTTCCATCATCGGCGCGCGGGCGCTGATGACGGCCATGGTGTTCGCGTTTTCCCGCAGGACCTTCAAGCCGACGTTCGGCCGGGGCACCTGGCTGGGCGCGCTGGGGGTGATGGGGTCCTCGGTGCTGTTCATCATCGCCAACAAACTGACCACCGCCGCCAACGCCATCGTGCTGCAATACGCCATGCCCATCGTGGTCATCCTGGCCAGCTGGGTTTTCTGGGGTCAGAAGCCCGGGGCGCTGGACATCGCGGCCAGCCTCATCGCCATGGGCGGCATCCTGCTGTGCTTCATGGGCGGTTTCGGCCGGGGCAGCCTGCTGGGCGACGCGCTGGCGCTGCTGTCCGCCTTCACCTTCGCGATGGTGTTCTTCGCCGCGCGCCTGCCGGATACCGACCCGGCGGACTATACCTACCTGGGCAGCCTGCTGAGCCTGCTCTTCCTCCTGTTCATCCCCTTTGACCCCGCCTTTTCCCTCTCGCCGCTGCCCCTGCTGGGCATCCTGGCGATGGGGGTGTGCCTCTCCGCCGGCTACCTGCTTTTTACCGCCGGCATGCGCACGGGCGTGCACCCGGTGACCGCCTCCATCGTGGCCAACGTGGAGCCCGTGCTCAACCCCCTGTGGGTCTTCCTCTTCCTGGGCGAGGACCCGGGCCCGCTGTCCCTGCTGGGCGCGGCGCTGGTCATCCTCAGCGTGAGCGTTTACGGCGTCATGAAGAACAGGTCCCAGGGCAGGCTGGCCCCGCCCGCCTGACGGCGGCGCCCAGCGGATATAAACCCTATTCGCCTTGGTAATAATCCACGGCTGAGTCCTCCGTGAAGAACGCGCCCGGGCGGCCCGCCACGATCACGCCCACCTTCCCCGAGTCCGGGTAATAGCAGACGTCCGTCCCGGCCA
>CAZJCB010000189.1:1552-4577 GCA_964544245.1 uncultured Christensenella sp. | reverse complement strand
CCTGTCAAGGGCTCTGAGGCTTTTCACAACTGGAGCAAAACCCGGTCAAAACTGGAGCAAAACCCCTTTTTCCGGAGCATAACCCCCTTGCGTTTCATCAAACAGCCGTCTCAGTGGCCTCACCGTCCTGCTTCAGCAGCCCGGGATGGACCGCCACCATGTCGCCGGAGTTTCGTTCCTGGGGGGCGTGAAGACCTGGACATACCCGGCATTTGACCCGCACCGGGGGCGTTGGTATACTGCTTCTGGTTTTCTGCGAGGTTTCTATGATAAAAGAAAAGGAATTCTACAGGACTATCCTACGGCTTTCCCTGCCCGCGGCCTTTCAGTCGCTGATCAACCTGCTCGTCGTGATGGCGGACAACCTGATGGTCTCCAGGGTAGATGACCAGGGGCTGGCTTTGGCCGCCGTGCTCCAGTCCAACAGCGTGACCAACCTCGTCATCGCCTTCCTGACGGGCCTGGCGAGCGGCTCCATCGTGCTCATTTCCCAGTATTGGGGCAAAAAGGACCCGGGGCGCATCCGGGAAGTCGCTTCCGCGGTCTTCCTCCTTTGCGGCGCGACGGCAGTCCTTTCCATCGTAGCCATCAACCTGTTTCCCGTCCCGATCCTGAAAACCGTCATCAAAGGGAGCGAAACGGATGCAATCTCCTACGCTCTGAAGTACCTGCCGCTGGTCAGCCTGTCCTACCTCCCCTATGCCGTCACCGCGTCTCTGATCGGTGTCCTGAAAGGTATCGAGATCGTCCGGATCACCGTGTATACCACACTCAGTTCGCTGATTGCCAACATTGGGCTCAACTATGTCCTGATTTTCGGGAAACTGGGCTTCCCCGCCATGGGCGTGCAGGGCGCGGCGCTGGCCACCGTGCTGGCCAGGATCATCGAGATGATCATCGTCCTGCATTACTGCCTCTGCGTCCAGAAAACCATGCCGCTGAAGCCAAAGATGCTCCTGCACCAGGCGTCCTGGGCCTGGCGCGACTACGCGAAATATGGTCTGCCCGTTGGTGTCACGGACATGCAGTGGGCGGTGATCGGCATTCTGAAGATGGTCATCATCGGCCAGATGGGCATCCTGATGAGCAACGCGTCCGGCGTCGCCGACTCCCTGCTGAACCTTGGAACCCTGTTTACCTTCGCCCTGGCGGGCGGCGCCGCTGTCATGGTCGGTAAGGCGGTCGGCGCCGGGGACTACCGCCTGGCGCGGTCCTATTCGGTGACGATCCAGGTGATGTTCCTGTTCATCGGCGTGCTGATGGCCGGCCTGGTGTACCTGTTCCGCCTGCCCTTCATCTCGCTGTACGCCCTGCCGGCAGATGCCGCGGGCCTGGCGGACCGGATGGTGGCGCTTTGCGCCCTGACCCTGGTGGGAACCAGTTACCATGCCTCCTGCTTTGTGGGCATCAACCGCGGCGCCGGGGACAGCCGGTTCGTGATGCTGGTCGACATGGTCTGCGGCTGGCTGGTGGTCCTCCCCTCCGCCGCCATTGCGGCCTTCGTGCTGAAACTCCCCATGCCGCTGGTCTACTTCTTTACGCGGATTGACCAGACCTTCAAGTGGGTGATCGCGTTCCTGCGCCTGCGGGGAAACAAGTGGATCCATAACGTCACCCGCGGGCGGCACGAAGGGACTGCAGAAGGCGCAAAAGTATGATACGCCTGGACCTTGACGGGCACGCCTGCGAACTGAAAGCCTTCCACAACCTCTCCTGGCTGAAGGATTTTGGCAGGGTGTTCTGCGTGTTTGACCGGCTGATTTCCGGCAACCTCTGCTTCGGCGTGGCGTCGGGAAGAGAACGCTATTTCATCAAGTACGCCGGCGCGCCGGCGTTGAATTATTCCGGGGCCCCTCTGGCCGCCGAAAAGCGGCTCCGTGAGGCGGAAGCGAAATACGCCAGGCTCCGGCACCCGAGGCTTATCCAACCGCTCAGGGCTTTTGACACCCCGGAAGGATTCGGGCTGGTGTTTCCCTGGTATGAGGGCTATGCGCTCTCTCCGCTGGAAGCGCACATGGCCAGCCTTCGGAGCCTCCCCGTGCGGAAAAGGCTGGAATTGTTTGACGGGCTGGCAGATTTTCTCCTGAACGCCTCCAGGTGCGATTACATCGCCGGTGGGTTTTCCGACCGGCATATCCTCTTCAGCGCCGAAAAGGAGGATACAGCGGTCTGCTCGGTGGACCGGATGATGCTCATGCCGGCATTCACACCGTTCCCCAAGATGCCGGGTTCGGCCTGGTACGTTCCGCCGGAAGGTTATGCCCCGGGCGCCAGGCTGGATGAACAGAGCAACGTATATGTCATGGGCGCCCTGGCCTTTACCTTTTTAGGGAACCGGACGGCGATGGACGAGGCCGGTTGGGAAGCGGACAGGGCGCTGTATACCGTGGCAAAAAAAGCCGTGTCAAAGGCCCGGGAAGAGCGGCAGGCCTCCGCCTGCGATTTCATGGGCGGCTGGCGCGATGCCGTGATGCGCCTGCCGATGGCATAGGTCTATCCGCTGACCTTGCCGTCCCTGACCCTGAGGACGCAGGCGGGGATGATGCCGTTAAAGCCGTTCAGGTCCGTGCAGGTCAGCAGCGTCTGCAGCCGGTAGAGCCGCACCAGAAGCCTGGCGCGGCGGCCTTCGTCCAGCTCGCTGAGCACGTCGTCCAGCAGCAGCAGCGGAGACTCGCCGTGCGACCCGGTCAGGATATCGATCTGCGCCAGGCGCATCGCGAGGGCCGCCGTCCTGGCCTGGCCCTGGGATGAGAAAGAGCGCATATCCTGCCCCGCCAGCATAAGCTTCAGGTCGTCCCGGTGGGGGCCAGGGCCCGTGGTCAGCCGACGCAGGTCGTCCGCCCTCGCGGCGGAAAGCTGCTCCATCAGGTCCTTCTGCGGGTCAATGCTCTCTGACAGCGTCCCCTGGTAGCGGATGTGGAAATGCTCCTTCTCGCGGTTTCCGATGAAGGCGTAATGCCCTTTGGCCGCCTCGCTCAGACCCGCCGCCGTTTCCTGCCGCTTGCGGACGATCGGCGCCGCCGCC
>CAZJCB010000189.1:0-1452 GCA_964544245.1 uncultured Christensenella sp. | reverse complement strand
AGCTGGTGGGGAAAGGTCATTTCGGACAGGGACAGGCTCTCGTTGGCCCGGGAAAGCACCTTCTCCCCCAGCCCCATGGAGCCGCCGATGACAAAAGCGACCGTGAGGCCCTGATCATGCCAGGCCTTGACGCTCCTGCTGAACGCGAGGCTGTCCCGCTGCTTCCCCGCCACGTCCAGCGCGACCACGTAATCCTGCGGATTCAGGCGGCCGAGGATCCTGCCCGCCTCAAAGTCCATCGCCTTTATCATCAACGCTTCAGCGCCGGGGCCGGGGTCCCTTTCGTCCTGGACTTCCAGCATCTCGATTTTGCAGTACCGCGAAAGCCGCCGCAGATACTCCTGCGCGGCTAGATGGAGCCCTTTCTCACGCTGTTTACCGACAGCCAAAATCACTATCCGCAATTCCCGCTTGTCCGCTCTCCGTCAAAACTCAATGCCGCTTACCGGTTTCCTCTTCTTACGATTCCATTACATTGTATCATAAATGTCTCGCCGCGGCGCGGGCTGCCTGCCCTTGTTCAGTTATGGTTCAACAAAACGGCTGTCCACAGCATATGCCATGAATACCGGGTGTGGATTGCTGAATAATTACCCGCTCCTGTATTTCGATGCAGCCCAACCGCCGTCTGAGCAGGCTTTTGAACATTCCCGGGAATGAATATGCAGTGCCGTGCCGCAGACCTTCAAACACCCGTTCTATCCACACTGTCCACAGGTTTATGCACATTTTTCTGCGGAAGGGTCCTCAAACCGTACTGTTTCAGGAATCAGGCGGCGTTTTCAGGAAATTTTTCGCAAGTTATCCACAGCCTACACCCTCTGCTTATCCCGAAGGCTGTCCACAGGAACAGGGTTTCGAGCCGTGCACAGATTGTTAAGGTTCATCAAGCTTCATGTTTCAGATTGATGACAAAAAAACCCGCCCTGTGCGGGCGGGTACGGTGCACGGTATGATTTCAGCGGTTCAGCAGGGTCTCTTCCGTTTCCTTGTCGAAGAAGTGCAGGCGGCTGGTGTCCATGACGACCGTGATGTCGTCGCCGAGCTTGGTCTTCGTGCGCGGGTCGACGCGGGCAATGACGTTGTCTTCCTTGCCGGACGTGCTCAGGTAGAGGTAGGTCTCCGAGCCCATCAACTCCGTCACCTCGACATGCACCTTGAATCCGGATTCAGGATGGGCGGCCACTTTCTCCGGGTTGTCGGAGATGTTCTCCGGTCGGATGCCCATGGAGACTTCCTTGCCGATGTGGTCTTCGTCCTTGAATTTTTTCAGTTTCTCTTCCGGAACGACGACTTTGTTGTCACCGAAAATCGCGACGACCTTGCCGTTTTCCTTCTGCAGGACGACGTCAAAGAAGTTCATCTGGGGGCTGCCGATGAAGCCGGCGACGAATTTGTTGTTGGGGAAGTCGTAGTTGTTCTGGGGGGTGTCGACCTGCTGGATGAAGCCGT
>CAZJCB010000188.1:0-4609 GCA_964544245.1 uncultured Christensenella sp. | reverse complement strand
TCGTTTTCATTACTATTTGTGCCGGTCGCCGCACCGGCATGGAGATTTGAATGCATGAGTGGTTGCTTCCCTCCATACAAGGCGGATAGCCCTCTTCAAGGGCAGAATACCCTCCCATCTGTACCTGCGCGTTTCCCCACACACGCGCCCCCCCCGGGATAAATGGATTTATTCGCTCCCATGCCCATTTCCCCATTCCTGTCAACGCTTCCCGGGCTTTATCAAACCGGCGGATAATCCGGGAAGAATCGGGATAAATGGGGATTTATTCATGCCGGCTCCGGAAACTTGCCTCCGGCAAAGCCGCACATCCCGGATTCCAGGTCGGGAAGTCTATTCCGCCGTTCACAGCGTTTCCATCAAGATGTGCCAATGTCGTCAAGCGGATGACACACTTTTGCCACACTTCCCGTTTATGATGCCATCACAGCAAGCGATTGCTGAATCAAACGGAGGAGACAAAACCATGAAAAAGAACATCCTCATCCTCGCGCTGGCGCTGCTCATCGCGCTGCCCGTATTTGGCCTGGCCGCTGAGGCGGCAACCGCCCCGGCAGAAGAGACGCAGACCGTCACCCCCTACGGCGGGCAGTATGGCCGCCGCTGGAACCAGAACCCCGAAACAGCCACGCAGATGCCTCCCCAGGCCGGATTTGTCGATGAAAATGGCGACGGCGCGTGCGACCTCTGCGGAAACGAGCAGGACGGGAACGCCAAGGGCCCCAACTTCACAGACGCGGACGGCAACGGCGTGTGCGACCACTTCGGCACCGGCCAGCAGGGCAGGATGAATGCCCGCATGCAGTCCCAGCGCGGTTTCGGCCGCGGGATGATGGCCCGGGGCGGCCGGCAGATGCAGGGCCGCGGCGCGCAGGGCAATGCCCAGGGCCGGAATTTCCTGGACAGCGACAACGACGGCACCTGTGACAACTTCAGCGCCGGCGGGCAGCGGAACTTTGGCCGCGGCCGCAACCGCAGGTAAGGCTTTCAGGAAACAGGGAAAGGGCACCTCGCAGTTCCAGGTGCCCTTTCCCTGTGCTCCCCCGCCAGCGCAATCCAAAGTATCAGCCAAATCTCTGTATTTTTTGCCAAATCGGGAATATAATCGGACAAAAGGAGCGTGATGCTATGACCATCAAGGCGAAAAAGAGCCGGATCCGGACCCTGCGCGCGGCGATCCAATGGACAATGTTCATTTTTGTCGCCGCGCTGGCTCTGGTCAAGTACCTGAAGGAGATCGGGGTGGTGATCCCGCTGCCGGAAATCTCCCTGCACGCCGTGTGCCCCTTTGGCGGGGTGGTCACGGTGTACGAGTTCCTCACCACCGGCGGCCTGGTGCAGAAACTGCACAGCTCCGCCCTGGTCCTGATGGTGCTGGGGTTATTTGTGGCCTTCCTGTTCGGGCCGATTTTCTGCGGTTATTTCTGCCCGCTGGGCACCTGGCAGGAGTGGATCGGCAAGCTGGGAAGGAAATTGCTCAAAAAGAAGTACAACCGTTTGGTCCCGCCCGCTGTGGACAAGTACCTGCGTTATCTGCGCTATGTCGTGCTTGCCGGGGTCGTTTACCAGACGGCGGTCACGGCGAAGCTGGTGTTCGCGGACGTGGACCCCTATTACGCCCTGTTCAACTTCTACACCGGCGAGGTCGCCCTGTCGGCCATCCTCATCCTGCTCGCCGTGACCGTGCTGTCCCTGTTCGTGGAGCGCCCCTGGTGCAAGTATTTCTGCCCCTACGGCGCGCTGCTGGGGCTGTTCAACCTCATCCGCGTCTTCCCCGTCAGGCGGCGCGAGGCGACCTGCATCCACTGCAAAAAGTGTGACGTGGCCTGCCCGATGAACATCACGGTGTCCACGGCGGGAGCCATACGGGATCACCAGTGCATCACCTGCCACGAGTGCCTCAGCGGCCTTGCCTGCCCGGTGGAGGACACGGTCGTCGTGGCGTCCGGCAAAGGAGGGGCAAGAGCATGAAACTGAAACCGCAGACCGCCGTCTTTTTCTCCATCCTCTTCGTGCTGGCGGGCATCCTGGGAAGCTGGGCCCTGGGCTGGTGGCAGACCGAATCGGACAAGACGCCCCAGCGCCTGGAAACCGTGGGCAAAACCGGGGAAGAAGGCGCGTACGACCCCGCGGACATCAAGGGCTCCTACACCCTGGGGGAGGTCAGCAGCCTTTTTGAGGTCCCGCTGGAAGACCTGGCCGGCGCCTTCACCGTAGAGGAGAGCAGCGCCGCGGCCTTCAAGGTCAAAGAGCTGGAAACCATTTTCACGGACCCGGACGCCGAGGTTGGCACCTCGTCCCTGCGGATGTTCGTCGCCTGGTACAAGGGGCTGCCCTACGAACTGAAGGAAGACAGCTTCCTGCCGGCCCCCGCCGCAGCCCTCCTGCGCGAAAAGGCCCCGCTGAACGAAGAACAGCTGGCCTACCTGGAAACCCATACCCTTCCCACGGCGGAATGATCCCGGCTGGGAAGGTGTGACAGGAACATCAAGGAAAGGAGCAGCAGCGGGATGAGAACACACCGATTCATCACAGCCCTGCTCGCGCTCCTGACGGTATTTTCACTCTTGGCGGCCGCCCTGGCGGAGGAAGCCTACGGCGCGCTGCGGCTTCAGGAGGAAAAGGCCTACCAGCTGCGAGAAGTGGTGACAGCCATGCTGGAGGAGACCGGGCTGCGCCTGGCCTGGCTTGAAGGAGCGGCGGGACGCTTCCCGGGAGAGCCCCTCTTCAGCCAGGCGCTGGAAGCGGAGAGGGAGCGGTCGGAAATCATGCGCCGGCAGTTCGCGGCCTGGGGCCTTGCCGGGGAACCGGCGGAACCCCCCTTCGCTCCGGAAGTGCCACCGGGCTTTGAGCAGGCGCTCAAAGCGCTGCGCGGCATGGCGGAGCGGGGCATGATGATGAGCATGCGCCTGGAGGAGAACCGGGAAGTCCCGGATGAGGACAGGTTCCAGGCGCATATGTGGGGGCACGAATACCGTGACCAACTGGACGGCTGCGACCTGCGGGCAGACGAACTCGGATATTCCTGGGCCTGGCAGTATGAAAACGAAGAGCCAAACCAGGAGCAGAATCGGGAGATGAACAGCCCCCAAGGCGAAAACGGGCAAAACCAGCAGGTGAATGGCAGCGGGTACGATACGGGGGACAACCGAAAGGGCAAATAGGCCTGATCATCTTCAGGGAACGCATACAACAACGGGACTGCCGCCGGTGCGGCAGTCCCTCTATATGATTACAGTGCTGCTTTCCCTTTGAGAGGATCGTCCCATACAACGCATCAGGCGTCCGGGCCATGGGGACGGAACAGGCCGCCGCCATCAACGGGCAAAGACATCAGGGTAATCCAGGTCAAACAGGGAGATTCCGGGCAAACCCGTCCAGCGGAGAAAACGGGCATGCTGCGCTTCCGGACCGCGGAACGAAATACCCGGAAGTATCCATGCAATAAGGAAGTATCCGAATAAGGGGTTTGAGGGCCGTCCTCACTCCCCGCCGAACCGCGGGTCCCGGCTCCGCCTTTCCATCAGCAGGGTGTCCCGCCACCTACCCTCCCGGTCCCGGCCGATCCGCTCGCGATACCCCACCAGACGGAAACCGCAGCGCTCGTGCAGGCGAACGCTGGCCAGGTTTTCCCGGAGGATGCTGGACTGCAGCGTCCAGAAACCCTCGTCCTCCGAGCGGCGGACCAGTTCCATGAGCAGCGCACGGCCCGCTCCCTGCCCCCAATGCTCAGGGGCGATATAAACGCTGACCTCAGCGACGCCCGCGTAGACAAGACGGCTGGAGACCGGACTCAGGGCCGCCCAGCCGATCACCCTGTCATCCTCTGTGGCAACAAGCCTGCATGCCTTCAGGTGCGCCCTGTCCCATTCAGACCAGGCGGGGCATTCCGGCTGGAGCGTCGCCAGGCTGGTGTCGATGCCCTGCTGGTAGACCCGGCTGACCCCGGGCCAGTCCGGTTCAGACAGTTCCCGGATTTGAAACGCCATGGTCAAACCATCCTTTGGTCCTGTTCGCGATACGCACCAGGGTCAGCATTACCGGGACCTCCACCAGCACGCCCACGATGGTCGCCAGCGCGACGGGGCTCTGCGCGCCAAAGAGGGAGATGGCGACCGCCACCGCCAGCTCGAAGAAGTTGGACGCGCCGATCATGCCGGCGGGCGCCGCGATGTCATAGGGCAGTTTGAGCGCCCTGGCAGCAAGGTAAGCGATGAAGAAGATCAGAAAGGTCTGATGGGTCAGCGGGATGGCGATGAGCAGGATGTGCAGGGGGTTCTGGATGATGACCTTGCCCTGGAAGGAGAAGATGATGACCAGGGTGAGAAGCAGGCCCGCGACTGTGATGTTGTTCCATTTGGGCAGAAACACGTCCTTGAAATACGATTCCCCTTTGCGCTTGATCATCCGGGTGCGGGTAATGATGCCCCCTGTGAGCGGAATGACGACAAACATGACGACGGAGATGAGGAGGGTGTCCCAGGGGATCTGTACGCCGCCCACGCCCAGGAGGAAGGCCACGATGGGCGTGAAGGCGACCAGGATGATCAGGTCGTTGGTGGCGACCTGTACGACTGTATAGGCGGGGTTGCCCTTTGTCAGGTGGCTC
>CAZJCB010000187.1:0-4623 GCA_964544245.1 uncultured Christensenella sp. | reverse complement strand
GAAACCTCTCCATTCACACAGATGTGGTATACTGCTCCAGTACGTCCAGCCCCAAAACTGGATGATACGCACAGTTCATTGTAGGGATACTGCAAACATTGTCAATCACGACGGCAAGGAGACGCTTTCTTCCAGATGGTCAAACAGTTCGCCGGCAGGGTGCTGCCGCCCCTGCTGAAGCACATTCCGAAAAACAGAAAAATCTTTTACCCCTTCTACGTGGCCGGCTTGCTGGAAGAAAAGGAAGCGGAATACCGCTCCAGACTGCTCCCGCCCGCCCTGGACGGCCTGCGCATCGCCTATGCTTCGGACATCCATTTCGGCCCGTATTTCAATGAGAACCAGGCGCGGGACCTTTGCGGGCGCCTCGTCTCCTTCGGCGCGGACCTGCTGGTCCTGGGCGGAGACTACGGCGACAGGCTGGACAGTTCCATCGCCTTTTTCAACAGCATCCCGCCCTTCCCAGACGGCATGACCACCCTGGCCGTCCTGGGAAACCATGATTATGGCCGGAAAAAAGAAAAAATCGATCCCCTGCTTCGCGCGATGCGGAGCAGGAATGTCATTCCGCTGATCAACACGGTCTGGACGCTGGAACGGGGCGGAGCGGCGATGGCGGTCTGCGCGCCGGATGACGCGAAGAGCGGCCTGCCCGACTTCGGGCCCCTGATCAAAGGGTCGGCAAGCGCGGATTTTATCCTGTTTGTCCCCCATTCGCCCGACCTGATCCCCGACGCGCAGGTTGCAGGTTTCCAGTTTCACCTGGCCCTTTGCGGCCACACGCACGGCGGGCAAATCGTCCTGTTCGGGCGCAGCGTGCGTTCGTCCAGCCGTTATGGCGACCGCTATCGCGCGGGGTGGTACAGGGAAAACGGCTCCGATATCCACGTCAGCAGCGGGGTCGGGACCTCCATCCTGCCCATGCGGATCGGCACAAGGGCTGAAATCCACAGGTTTGTCCTAAAGGCTGAAGGATAAGTGCAGGCTGGGCTCGGCGTTCAGGTCCAGCCCGGCCAGGTCGCCTTTCTGATATTGCAGCCAGGCTGCGGCACCGATCATAGCCGCGTTGTCGCCGCACAGCTCCAGCGGGGGCAGCAGCAGGCGGATGCCCTCCTCTTCACAGGACTTCCGCATGGTCTCCCGCAGCAATTGGTTGGCGGACACCCCGCCGGCCAGGGCGAGCGTCCGCCAGCCGCGGTCCCGGCAGGCTTTCATTGTTCTCACACACAGGTGATCGACGACGGCCAGGCGGAAAGCCGCGGCGAGGTCTGCCGGCTCATAGGATTCCCCTCGCTGCCTGATGCCGTGCAGCAGGTTGATAAAAGCTGTTTTCAGCCCCGAAAAGCTGAAGTCATACTCGCCGGGCGGGTTTGGCATCGGCAGCTGCCAGGCAGACGGGTTTCCCTCCGCGGCGAGGCGGTCCAGGTTCGGCCCGCCCGGGTAAGGCAGCCCCAATACCCTCGCCGCCTTGTCAAACCCCTCCCCTGCCGCGTCGTCCCGCGTCCCGCCCAGCAGGCGATAGCCTTCGCCCGTCACCTCGACCAGGTGGCTGTGGCCGCCTGACACCACCAGGCAGAGGAAGGGCGGGTTTAGGTCTGGAAAGGCAAGATAATTAGCGCTGATGTGCCCCTGGATGTGGTTGACGGCTATCAGCGGTTTGCCTGAAGCGAAAGCGAGCCCTTTCGCGTAGCTTACGCCGACCAGCAGGGCGCCAACCAAGCCGGGGCCCTTGGTGACCGCGACGGCGTCGATGTCTTTCATTGTCATCCCCGCTTCCAGAAGCGCGGCCTGGGTCACAAGATCGACTTTTTCAACGTGGGAGCGGCTGGCAATTTCCGGCACCACGCCGCCGTAGGGAACATGGAGCTGAATCTGGGAATATACCGTATTGGACAGGATCTTCCGGCCGCCTTCGACCACCGAGGCGGCCGTTTCATCGCAGGACGACTCGATCGCCAGGATGCGCACCGGGGCATCGCCTGGACAGGCTGCTATTTGCGCCATCTCGTTCAGGTAATTCAAATCGTCCTCCTTCTTATCAGGAAACGGACGCCGGCGGCGACAAGAATGACCGTGCAGAGCAGGGCGACGATCCCGGCCAGCGCGCGCAGGGAATATTCCCCGAAAAATGCCTGCGGCATCAGCTGGATCAGCAGGTCCTGCCGTGGATCCAGCTTCCAGAGATCGTTCCTGAATACCATCCGGTGAAGGCGGTCAAAAACACTGGCAAAATTAAGGCTTGAAAGGACCGTCAGCATGATGATCAGACCGAACAACATCAAAGCCGCGCCCCGCGAAGCCCAGGCCAGCAGCCCAATCCGAGCGGAAAAGCGGGAGGAAGCCGGATATGCCAGGAGAAACAGGCTGAGAGAAAGAAGGGAAAAGCCCAGATTCTTCAACAGCCGTGCCAGGTCTACCAGGCCTCTGACGTCTCCCAGGTGGGTCAGCTCATCCTCCGAAAAAGCGGATCGTTTCCCTTCCGCCCCTGCTATCTGAACCTGAGCCGACTCGAGCCTGCCGGAGAGGAACCCGGAAACGGCCTCCGCCAGGGCAGGGTATTCCTCGGCACCGATGCCGGAGGCCCGTGTGTCGGCATGCCGGATGAACAAAGGAAGCAAGCCGGCTTCCTTCAGGGAGGGCGACAGCATCATCCAAATCGACAGGCAAAGAAGGCAATTGAAATAGAGTACAGTGACAGAAGCCCTCAGCCATCCGGCCCGGGTTGCCAATCCGGCGCCCATTGGCGGCGTCACTGCATCTTCAGGTAGGCGGTGACAAACCCGTCCAGGCTGCCGTTCATCACTTCGTCGACGTTGCCGGACTCAAAACCTGTACGATGGTCCTTGACCATGGTGTAGGGCTGGAAAACATAGGAGCGGATCTGGCTGCCCCACTCGATTTTCTTCATCTCGCCCTTGATGTCCGCCATCTTTTCCTCGTTCTCCCGCTCCCTGAGCTCCAGCAGCCGGGCCCGCAGCATCCTCAAGCACATCTCCCGGTTCTGCACCTGGGAGCGCTCGTTCTGGCAGGATACGACGATGCCGCTGGGCATATGGGTCATGCGGACGGCGGAGTCTGTCTTGTTGACGTGCTGGCCGCCCGCGCCGGTGGAGCGGTAGGTGTCGACCCGGACTTCTTCCATGTCGATCTCGATTTTGCCTTCATCCTCCAGCATTGGCGCTACGTCAAGGGACGCGAAGGAAGTGTGGCGCCTGGCGTTGGAGTCGAACGGGCTGATGCGCACCAGCCGGTGCACACCCTTTTCGCCCCGCAGGAAACCGTAGGCGTTATCGCCGTCCACCTCAAAGGTAACCGACTTCACCCCGGCCTCGTCCCCCTCCAGGTAGTCGACCAGGGTGACCTTGAAGCCCATCCGCTCGCAATAGCGCAGGTACATCCGGTAGAGCATCTGGGTCCAGTCCTGCGCTTCCGTCCCGCCGGCGCCCGCGTGCAGGGAGAGGATGGCGTTGTTCCCGTCATAATCCCCGCGCATCAGCGTCTCCAGCGACAACGCTTCCACCTTCTTCTGAAGCTCCTGCAGCTCGGCTTCAGTCTCTACCGCGATGCCGGCGTCATTTTCTTCCTCGGCCAGCTGGATCATCACCTCCAGGTCGTCCCGCTGCTGGTGAAGCACCTCAAAGTGGCTGATTTTGTCCTCCAGGGTGGAAATGCGCTTGTTGACGTAGGCCGAGCGTTCCAGGTCGTCCCAGAAACCGGGGGCGCCCATTTCCTCCTTCAGCTCCGTCAGCTCGCGCTGCGTCTGTTCAATGTGAAGGCCGTCCCTGATCTCCGCCAACTGGCCCCTTATCTGCTCCAGGTCCTGCCTGATCTGCTCCAAGCCCAAAATCATAGCTGTTTTCCTTTACTCTTTCCCTGTGTTCCGGCCATGGCAATTTTTGAATTTCTTGCCGCTGCCGCAGGGGCAGGGATCGTTCCGCCCCACTTTTTCGCCGGGCTTTACTTTGAAGGGCTGCCTGGCCTTCTCCGACTGGCTGCCGGGGGCGCCTTCGGCGGTCACCCTGGCGACCGCCTTGCGCTCCTGTGGCTTCTGGATCCTCAGCTGGAAAAGGGTGCGCACGGTGTCTTCCTGGATCAGCCTGGACATTTCGTCGAACATGTCAAAGCTCTCCATCTTGTATTCCGTCACGGGGTTCCTCTGTGCGTAGGCGCGCAGCCCGATGCCCTCGCGCAGCTGGTCCATCGCGTCTATGTGGTCCATCCAGCGGTTATCCACCGCGCGGAGCATGATGGAGCGTTCCAGCTCGCGCATGTCGATGCCCAGCGTACCGATTTCCTCTTCGCGCTTCAAATAAAAATCTGCAGCCGCCTTATTCAGGAAAGCGGACAGCCCGGCCCGGTCAAAGCCTTTGATGGCGTCCGCGTTCGCCCTGATGGTCCCAAAGGGCACGCACAGCCGTTCGACCTCTTCCCGCAAGCCCTGGATGTCCCAGTCGCGGGGTTCGCCCGCGCAGTATCTCTGGACCGCTCCGTCCACCACTTTCCCGACCATGCCGGCGACGGCCTGCCGCATATCCTGGCCCTCCAGCACCTGCCTGCGCTGGGAATAGATCAATTCGCGCTGCTGGTTCATCACGTCGTCGTATTGCAGCACGTGCTTGCGGG
>CAZJCB010000186.1:0-4628 GCA_964544245.1 uncultured Christensenella sp. | reverse complement strand
GCGGATTATGCCCTCCTGTCCAGCGCTGACCAGGCCGCAAAGAAACTGGGCGTCCGCCTCAGGGTCGGGCCCATCTTTTCTTCTGACATCTTCTATGACCAGACCCATCCAAGCCCGGGCGATACGCTGGAAAAGCTCGGTGTTCTGGCGGTTGAAATGGAGGCCTACGCCCTGTACCTGAACGCGGCGAGGGCAGGCAAAAAGGCGCTGGCACTGCTGACCATCTCAGACAACCCGAAAACCGGCGAAGCCCTGAGCAGCCTTGAACGCCAGCAGACCTTTACCCAGATGATGGAAATTGCCCTGGATATCGCCTGATGCGCCTGCTGGTCAGCGCCTGCCTGCTGGGCCTTTGCACGCGTTTTGACGGGAAGGGCAGCGCTTGCGAAGAACTGCTGAAACTGAAGGATCGCCACGAGTTGATCCCCGTCTGCCCTGAGCAGCTGGGCGGGATGCCCACCCCACGGTCGCCAGGCGAGATATGCGGCGACCGGGTCCTGAACCGGGAAGGTCAGGACGTCACGGCGTCTTTCCTCTTGGGCGCGGAGCAGGCGGTGTTCATCTGCCGGCTTAGCGGCTGCAGCGTGGCGGTGCTCAAGCAGCGCAGCCCATCCTGCGGAAAAGGGCTTGTCTATGACGGCAGTTTTCAGGGAAGGCTTGTTCCAGGCCCGGGTATCCTGGCGGCGAGGCTGATCAATGCCGGGGTGCCGGTATACGGGGAGGACGAGCTGCATCTGCTCTCCCTTGATACGCCTCATGATTCCAGGCCATGATGCCCCTCGCCGGTTTCCCTTGGGATGGCCAAGCGGGGGGACTGGATAAAAAACGAAATAAATACATATATATTCACTATTCGCACTTGACCCTTCGCCTGCATTCGCAGATACTGTCCTCATTCTGTTGAAGGAGGGTATGCGCGATGCGAAGGAAACTGTTCTCTCTGATGCTTGTCCTTGTGATGTTTGCTGTGCCGGTAATGGCGATGGCTGGGGAAAGCGATCTGCATTATGTAAAGGGCAACGGCAAGCTGGTCATCGGCTACACCGTCTATCAGCCGATGAACTTTACGGATGCTGACGGCGTTTTTACGGGTTTCGACACGGAGCTGGCCGTCGCCGTCTCGGAGATACTGGGCCTTACGCCTGAATTTGTCGAAATCAACTGGGAAACCAAGGAAATCGAACTGGCCGCTAAAACCATCGACTGCATCTGGAACGGGCTGACCATCACCGATGAGCGCAAGGAGAACATGGAGATCACAGTTCCCTATGTTAAAAACGCTCAGGTCGTCGTCATGAAAGCCGATGCGGAGTACGTGAACACAGCTTCCCTTGCAGGGAAGACCGTCGTGGCGGAAGCCGGCAGCGCCGGTGAATCAACGGTCAAAGCCGACGAAGGGCTGATGCTGGCTGAATATATTTCCAAGGAAGTACAGACAGCCTGCCTGATGGAGGTGGCCGCCGGCACAGCCGACGCCGCCGTTCTGGACCTGACGCTGGCCAACGCGATGGTTGGCGAAGGAACAGATTATGCCGGGCTTGCGATCGTTGACCGGCTGGCTGTTGAAGATTACGGCGTCGCGTTCCGCAAGGGCTCAGACATCACAGCCGAAGTGAACAAAGCTTTCGAAACGCTCAGTGGATCAGGTTTTTTGGCAGAACTGGCCGAGAAGTACGGACTTGACCTGGCGTTCTGAGCCAACCCATCAAACCGCGACGGGGACAGAAGCATTCTGTCCCCGTATCATTATCAGTACAATTCAACGGGAGTCATGATCATCCATGACGAATTTCAACACCATCGTTTCACGCCTGCTTGACAGTTTTCAGCTGAATTTTCAGCTGTTCTTCCTGACGCTGCTGTTTTCGCTTCCCCTGGGCCTCGTCATCGCCTTTGGCTCAATGAGCCGATTCAAGCCCGTTGCCTGGCTGACGAAGACCTTCGTCTGGATCATCAGGGGGACACCCCTGATGCTTCAAGTGATCATCATTTTCTTCGCTCCGGGCCTTCTTGACCTGGGCGCGCCGTGGGGTTCAGGCTCCAGCGCGCGTTTCACGGCGGCCACTGTTGCCTTTGTGATCAACTATGCCTGCTATTTCTCTGAAATATACAGGGGAGGCATCCAGGGGATCCCGAAAGGGCAGATGGAAGCCGGCCAGGTATTGGGAATGACAAAGAGCCAGATATTCTGCCGCGTCACGCTGCTGCAGGTCATCAAGCGCATCCTGCCCGCCATGTCCAATGAGATCATCACGCTGGTGAAGGACACCTCCCTGGCCCGGATCATTTCCATCAAGGAGATCATCATGATGGCGCAGGAATATACAGCCCAGGGGTTGATATGGCCTTTGTTCTCAACCGGAATCTTCTTTCTGGCTTTTGTTGGCATCCTGACGATCCAGTTCAACCGGCTTGAAAAGAAACTTGACTATTTCAAGGCATGAAGCGAGGGCAAAATGGCGCTGCTGGAAGTGAAGGACATACAGAAAAGCTTTGGCCAGGCCATGGTGCTGGGCGGCATCAGCTTTACCCTGGAAAAGGGAAAGGCGCTTGCGATCATCGGTTCTTCAGGCTCAGGCAAGACCACCTTGCTGCGCTGCCTCAACTTTCTGGAAAAACCTGACAGGGGCCGTATCCTCGTCAACGGTGAACTGCTGTTTGACGCCGAAGACACGCAGACCCAGCGTGAGGGTGAAATCCGCAGGAAACGCCTGAATTTCGGACTGGTGTTTCAAGCCTTCAACCTATTCCCCCAGTATACGGTGCTGAAAAACATTACCCTGGCGGTGGAATTGCTGCTCAGGGAGCGAGCCAAAGGCAGGGCTGACGCCGAAGCCGGGAAACAGATCGACGAGGAAGCGCGGGCCCTGCTGTCCCAGATGGGCCTGACAGGGAAGGAGGGGGCTTATCCCCACGAACTTTCCGGCGGCCAGCAGCAGCGCGTCGCCATTGCCCGCGCCCTGGCGCTGAAGCCGAAGATCCTCTGTTTTGATGAGCCGACAAGCGCCCTGGATCCCGAACTGACAGGCGAGGTGCTGCGTGTCGTGCGAAGCCTGGCCGAGAAAAAGACGACGATGGTCATCGTCACCCATGAAATGGCTTTTGCCCGCGACGTAGCGGACCATGTGATTTTTATGGATGAAGGGCTGATTGTGGAAGAAGGGCCGCCGCAGGCTGTCATCAGCAACCCAAGGGAGGAAAGGACGCGCCAGTTCCTCGCGCGCTTTTCAAGCGAGGTTTAGTATCAAGCGCCTGCCTGGGGCGGAAGGAAAGATACTGCAGATTTTTCTGTGCTTTTCTGACTGACGCATTCAGTCCGCATGCACTGTAACCCTGTCGATCCGCCGGCTGAGCAAATAGCCTGCAGCGACCAGGGCCATGGTCATCCAGGGAACAACCTGAAGCGAGTAATGATGTACCAGGGCTCCAATCAGCGGCGGTAATAGGGCGGATCCGGTGTAAGCCGCCGCCATCTGAAGACCCATTGCAGCCTGCGACGCGTTTACACGGAAACGCCGCGGCGTCAGATGGATCATCGACGGATAAATCGGCGCGTTTCCAAGCCCCAGCAGAATGTAGCCTGCCAGGGACATCTCCTTATTCAGCGGCAGCGCCAGCAGCATTGCGCCAAAGAATGCCAGAAGGCAGCCCAGCCTGATCATCTTCCTGCTGTCCGCCCTGATCGCAATAAAGCCGGAAACCGCGCGCCCTGCCGTTGTGCCCAGGTAATAGAGAGATGAAAACAGCGCGGCAGTCGAAGCGTCAAATCCCTTTCCACCCTTGAGAAAACTTGATGCCCAAACGCCCGCGGTGCTCTCAAAGCCGACAAAACAAGCAAAAGCAGCCATTGCCGTGATGAGACCCGGCGTGCGAAGCGCTTTACGGTTGCCCATCGGACTGACACTCCCTGAAGCGGCCAGCGGGTCGTCTTTCTCGGCTTTGAGCCATTGAGGCAGCGAGACGAACAAAGCGAAGAAAAGCACACCCTGGATGATGGCGACAAGCCGGTATGCGCCAGGCCAGCCCCCCGCTCCCCTCAGGCTGATGCCAGCGAGCACGGGGCTGAGAGTCGCCCCGACGCCCCACATGCAGTGAAGCCAGTTCATATGACTGGCCTTGTAGTTACGGGCGACAAATCCATTGAGCGCGGCGTCCACCGAGCCTCCGCCCAGCCCCAGCGGTAGGGCCAGCAGGCACAAAACGGCATAATTTCGTGCGAACGAATACAGCAGCAATACAGCGGAGGTGAGAAAAACCGACATCACCATCACCCTGCCGGTGCCAAGAGACCGGATCATGCGGCTGCTGAAGAGGCTTGAGACAACGGTGCCCAGGGTAATCAGCATGGCGACCAGGCCCAGGGCGGACAGTTCTTTCCCCATCTGTCCGGCGACAGCAGGCCAGACCGCTCCTAAAAGGGAATCAGGCAGGCCAAGGCTGACAAAGGACAGGAACACGAGCGGCAGCAACAGGCTCAACACGGCAGCAACTCCTTTTAAGTTCTGCCATTCTATATAAAGTTCGAGCGCTGCGCAAGCAAAGCAGGAACATTTTCCTGATTTTTCCTGATTTTGGTAAATTCCCAAAGCAAGTTCCACAGTGTTAAGGAAGTAGAAAGCACATGGGGA
>CAZJCB010000185.1:0-4668 GCA_964544245.1 uncultured Christensenella sp. | reverse complement strand
ATCCCGGGATCTTCAGGAACCCGGAGTTCAGCAAAGCGCTGTGGAACACGGTAAAACTGACGGTCATCGCCTCCATTCTCACGGCCTTCAGCGGGCAGTTCCTGGGCTATATCAGTTCCCGGGGCCGCGGGAGGTGGTTCGGGAAGATGACCGAACAGCTGGTGTTCGTACCCTACCTGATGCCCGGCGTCGCGTTCTCCGCCATTTATTTCGCCATGTTCAGCCGGCCCACCCTGGGCGGCCTGATCCCCTCCCTGTACGGGACGTTCGCGCTCATCGTCCTGGTCTCGGTGGTCAAGCACTTCCCTTTCGCCAGCAGGGCAGGCACGGCCAACATGCTGCAGATCGGGGTCGAGCTGGAGGAAGCCGCGGACCTGGCGGGCGCCAGCTTCTGGCGGCGCATGCGCTCCATCATCATCCCGCTGGCCAAGCAGGGCTTTATTTCGGGCTTTATGCTTGTATTCATCAGCATCGCCAAGGAACTGGACCTGATCGTCATCCTGATGACCCCCAACAACCACACGCTCTCCTACCTCGCCTTCAGCTATTCCAAGGACGGTATGTCGCAAATGGCGGATGCCATCTCCATTTGTGTCCTGATCTTTATCCTGGTCTGCTACCGCATCGCCAACCATTTCGGCGCGGACATCGGAAAGAGCTGGGGCTGACCTGCGGCGCGGGGATTTGACATCACGGAATGAAAGGACATTGGCATGAGCAGGATCGAGCTGATTCACATCGACAAGTATTTCGGGGACAACCATGTGCTCAAGGACCTGAGCCTCACCATTGAGGACGGGGACTTTATGACCTTGCTGGGGCCTTCCGGATGCGGAAAAACCACGACGCTCAGGGTCATCTCAGGGCTGGAGAAGCCACAGAACGGCCGCCTGCTCATCGACGGGCATGAGGTCATCAACTGTGACACCGCTTTCTTTGAGGAGCCCGGGAAACGGGGGCTGAACCTGGTGTTCCAGAGCTATGCTCTCTGGCCGCATATGACGGTGTATGACAACGTCGCTTTCGGGCTGAAAATCAAGAAACTGTCCCACAGGGAAGTGGAAGAACAGGTCATGAAAGCGCTGCGGATGATGCGGATTGACGAATTTATCAAGCGTTACCCCAACGAGCTGTCCGGCGGGCAGCAGCAGCGCGTGGCCATCGCGCGGGCCATCGCGTCCAGCCCCAAACTTCTCCTGCTGGATGAGCCTTTGTCCAACCTGGACGCGAAGCTTCGCATCGACATGCGCGCGGAACTCAAGCGGCTGCACCGGGACATGGGCACCACCATCATCTACGTGACGCACGACCAGGTGGAGGCGCTGACGATGTCTACCCGCATCGCCCTGTTCAAGGAGGGCATGCTCTCCCAGGTGGATACCCCGATGGGCCTGTACATGAACCCGGTCGACCTTGTGGCCGCCGATTTTATCGGCAACCCGCGCATCAATTTCCTCAGCGGTACCGCGCATTATGGAAACAGCGGGCTGACGGCGTCCTGCGGCATAGGGACCTATACCTACAAAAAAGGCGAAATGGCGGACGCGGCGGTCCCGCAGGGCGAGTTCCCGTGCGTGTTCGGCATCCGTCCGGAACAGGTCCTGATCGAAACACGGCCAGGGGAGGGCCTTGTGGAGGCGGAAGTGTACGCCAGCCAGCCGGCAGGGTCCGAAACGCTGGTCACGCTTATCTCCGGCAGCCAGGAGTTCCTCAGCAAACAGCTGGGCCTGATGGATTATGACATGAACCAGAAAGTGTACCTGCGGCTGAACCCTGACAAATTCAATATTTATGACAAGGGCACCGGCAACCTGATCAAGTACGCGGTGTAAACCGCGTCAAAATAAGGAGGAAAGAACATGAAAAGAATCTGGGCGCTGGCACTGGCGATGGTGATGCTGCTTTCGCTTCCCGCAGCATTCGCGCAGGAACCTGACTGGGAGCATATGTCAGACGGCGAACTCTACGAGCTGGCAAAGGCAGAAGGCGGGGAGATCAACGTCTACGCGATTTCAAGCCGCATGCAGAAGGTCGCGGAAAAGTTTGACGAAACCTTCCCCGGTCTCCATGCCATCGCGTATGACCTGGACCAGGATGAGGCCATCGCCAAGGTCAAGATCGAGGCGGAAACCGGCAACATCAACGCTGACGTCCTGCAGTGCAAGGACACCGCGGGGGAAATCTTCTACGACTTCTATCCGATGGGCTATATCTCCCCCTTCTATCCGGCTGACATCGTCGGCAAAATCACCGACAAGTCGCTGCTGGAGTACGGCTTTCCCTTCTACGCCTCGCTGAACTTCTGGTACTACAACACGGCGATGTTCCCGGACGCCCAGCCGGTGAAGAGCTGGTGGGACGTCGTGGAACTGGATGAGAACGGCAAGCAGCGCTTCGCGGTGATCACCAAGGAAATCGGAACAGAAGACACCTACCTCGCGCTCTTCTCCAGTTTCGTGGTCAACGCCGACCTGATGGAGGCCGATTATCTGGCCAAATACGGGAAACCCATCGAGTTTACCTATGACCCGGACATCTTCGGCACAGAGCCGGACAACTACGGCTGGGAGTACATCTACCGCTTCACCCAGCTGAAAATGACGTTCATCGACGACGGCGACGAGGTGGTGGAAGCGGTCGCCAAGTCGACGGAGCCGACACTGGGCTTCTGCTCCGCGGGGAAAATCACCAACCGCGACGAGAACAACTGGCCCGTCGCCTGGCTGACGCACCTGACCCCCTACACCGCCGTACAGAACTGCAACTACCTGTATGTCGTGGAAGGCACCAACAGCCCGGCGGGCGCCAGGCTGTTCATCCGTTACCTGATGGGCGGCGCAGACGGCCAGAGCGGCGGTTTTGACCCCTTCACCAAGGAGGGCAACTGGTCTGTCCGCGAAGACCTGGTCAACGAGAACAACCCCTTCCCGATCAAGGAAAGCGGAGCCATCGTAACTGAAATCAAGGACATTTACGACGTCATTCTGGATGTCCACGATTTCTGGATCTACAACCTAAGCAAAAGCCCCAACATGTAAGAAACCGGGGACATCATTTGCCACGGGCGCCTTCCCCGGCGCCCGTGGCAGGCAGGACGGATATGCAGGAAAAAAAGCCGCGGACGGGGCCGTCCAGGGCGGACAGATTCTGGAGCATCTTTCTGTTCACAAAAGACGGAAAGGTCAAGAATCCGCTGATCATCTATTCCTTTTCCCTGAGCTTCGTGCTTCTGGCGGTTTACGGCGCGGCTTACTGGTTCCTCATCGATCCGGTCCATCATCTCTTTTCCGGCGCTCCGGCCTGGCTGACGGGTCTGGCTGAGAGCCTGATCCCCGCCCTGGCCGGCAGCGCCTTGCTGCTGTTGCTTCAGAAAGCGACGGGGAACAGGGTGTACATTCCGGCGGCATATGTCTGGCTGCTGCTCTACGCCGCTGTCGTCAGCGCCTGGATGCTGCTGACGGTTCCTTCAGGGGAAGACCGTGCCTTCTTCCTGGACCTGTTTGCCCGCGTCATTCCGGCGCCCCTCATTCTGGGGGGCATCCCCTCCTGGATGCTGTACAGGAAGCTGACGGGATCGCGTCATCAGGGACCTCCGGACGGCCGGGCGAAGCTTGCTTCAGATTGACTTTATCAACGTCGGCGACGGAGACGCCATCCTTGCCAGAGAGTACAGGAAAGGCCGGCTTGCCTATACCCTGCTGGTGGACTGCGGGCGGCCGGAGGTCGTCCCCCGGGAGGGCTCCCGGCGCCGCAGCGCGGCGGAGTATCTGCGCGAACAGGGTGTGACGGCGGTCGATCTGCTGGTGGTCACCCACCTGCACCTGGACCACTTTGGCGGCATCCCGCTCCTCGCGGGCATTCCGGTACGCCGCCTCATTGCCGGTTATCTGCCAGAAGAGTTCCCTCCGCCCGTTCAGGGGCGACCGGCGCCCGGCGGCAACCCGTCCATCGCCGGCATGTACGCTTCCCTTGACGCCTGGAACGAAAGCGTCAGGCTGCTGCGGGGCCTCGGGTGCGCCATGGACCCGGCCGCCTGCGGTAGGGAGATCTCCCTGACCCGCCGGCTCAGGATGCGGATCACCTGTCCGGATGTGGAACTGAGGGCCCGTCAGAAAGAAGCGTTCAGCGCCATCGCCGCGGGAAATCGTCTGCCGGAGGGCACGCTGTACACCGTGTCAAAAGAGCGAAACAATTCCAGCCTGCGCGTCCTCCTGGAGTACGCCGGCCGCAGGATCCTTCTTCCGGGGGACGCCTATGGTGCCTACTGGGAACGGGAACGGGACGCGGTCCCCTGCGACATCCTGAAACTGCCGCATCACGGGGACGAAAAATCGCTGACCCGCGGGCTCCTGCGCAGGCTTCGCCCAGGTTACGCCGTGATCTCAGGGCTGATGGGCGCTCCGGACAAGCGCCGGCCCGCCAAGGTGACAGTCCGGATGCTCAGGCGGGAAGGCACGCGCGTCGTCAGCCTTGAGAACGAGGCGATGGAAGGGCTTCCCGCCCAATCACGCAAGGCGGCCGTGTTTGTCCTGCGTGAAAGCGGGCGGTTCAGGCGCAAGGCGGCTTTCCGGACCGCCGGATACCCCGGAAACGAAAGAAAAGAAGGCCTGATGATATGATTGACACTGTGCTCTTTGACATGGGCGGGACGCTGGAGGATATCTGCAA
>CAZJCB010000184.1:0-4704 GCA_964544245.1 uncultured Christensenella sp. | reverse complement strand
GAAGGCGACGATCCGGAAGGCATCCCTCAAGCGCTCCAGCACAGCGCTGGAGCAGGGAGCGCAGCAGACGTGCAACAAGAGCAGGGGCTTCCCCCCGCCTACAGAGAAGCCAGAAATGACATCCTGCATCTGACGGTCATGGTTTTCTGTCACGCTCACCTGCATCCCCTCCCGGCACCCTCCCGGCACTCCATAATAACACGGCGGCTGAAGCGCAGCACAACCGGTTATAATGATGATATACATCTGATTGCATGGTGAAAGTCACTGAATGAGGAGAATCGATATGAAAAAGAACATTAGCAAACCAATCGCCTTTCTGATGGTGCTCATGATGCTTGCGGGGTTGACGGTGATGCAGGCCTCGGCGGATGGCACGAACGCTATCGGCGAGGTGACAGTCACACACGTCCGCAACGTCAATCTGCGCAGTGGGGACAGCACCGATTATCCAATCATCGGTACCGCAAAGCCAGGCGAATTATTCCAGACCACGAGGCAGACGCCCACGGGCTGGTATGAGATCATCAGGGCCGACGGTTCCTACGCGTTCATCAGCAGCACATTGGTCTATTTTTACCCTTATCCATCGGCTGTTCCCGTTGGGACGCAGTACACAGTGCCCGTTCAGTACAGGACGCCCCAGGGGCAGGTCCTCAAGACTGTTGATGTCCCCGTCAAAGCCGGCCAGAATGTCATAACAGCCAACGACATCCTGGTCCCGGGATACCGGCTCGTCAGTACCAGAAGCGTGTATGTATGGGTCGACAATATGGGGAAAGCCACCCCAAACGGGGTCATATTCAATTATGAATTCTCTTATCAGCAAGCCACAAACACGCCTGCTGTTCAAGCCACCTTACCCATTTATTACCGCAACATTTACAACCAGATTCTTGCCAGCGAGTACCGGACACTGCCCCCCGGAACTCACCTGGTGCAGGCCAACGCCTCGAAAATCCCCGCGGGGTATTATGTCTCAGGCGCTTCAGACGCGGTGGTTTTTGTATCATACTACGGCACGGCAGCTCCGGATGCGGTAAATTTTGTCCTGTCCCAGTCAATCGCCCAGACACCCCGTCCCGTCAGCGCCGAAGTGTCCGTCAGCTACAGGGATGAGATGGGGAACGTGCTTTATTCAACGAAACAGTCCTTATCCCCGGGTTATGCCACCGTCACTGCGGACGACAGCCGTGTCCCTTATGGCATGACGCTGACCTCCTCCCGCAGCGTGATGGTGTACGTATCAGACCAGGGAATCGCATACCCCAGTGGGATCGTATTCACCTACAGGGCTGCATCGCAGGCGGATATCCAGGTCATCTACCGCGACAACGCCTACAGGAACCTGTATGCCGAAACGATTCTGTTCACCCAGGGCACCCACACTGTCACCGCGGATGACAGCCGGGTTCCCGTTGGCTATGTTCTTCAAAGCGCTCGCAGCGTACAGGTGACGGTATACGCAAACGGTACCGTCTCCCAAAACCAGGTCGTGTTCACCTATGGGTTCCCGGTCGCCGCCTCACTGGCCGTCGAATACCGGGACTCGGAAGGCAGGAATTTATTTACCGAAAGCATGACGCTCAGCGCAGGAACCTATACCATTTCCGCCAATGACAGCCGGGTGCCGGGCGGCTATGTGCTTCGAAGCGACCGCAGCGTAAGGGTGACTGTCTACTCCAACGGCGCCATATCCCAGAACAGGATCGTTTTCCTGTACGGTATGCCCGCGTCGGGCAGCGTCAATGTTGTCTACCGCGACGGCGCCGGAAACCAGTGGTTCAATGAATACATCACCTTGCAGGAGGGCACGCATACCATCAGCGCTGACGACGGGCGCATGCCGGGCAATTATTCGCTTCAAAGCCCGCGCAGCGCGCAGGTTTCAATCAGGGCGGACGGCAGCGCATCCCCCAGCCAGGTCGTCTTCACCTATCATATGACTTCAGGCACAACACCCGCCCCGATCACGCCCGTGACCGGCACTGTCAACGTGGTCTACCGCGACGGCGCAGGCAATATCTGGTTTGACGATTACATCACCCTGCCGCAAGGCACGCATACTATCAGCGTCGACGACACCCGGATGCCTGCGAATTATGGACTTCAAAGCGCTCGCAACGTACAGGTATCGATCCGGGCGGACGGCAGCGCATCCCCCAGCCAGGTCGTTTTCCTCTATTATCTGGGCGTTGCCGCAAATACCCCGCCGGCAGGAGAACCTGGAAACCCTCCGCCAAACATTGTCCCGGTTACCGTGCTGCCGGCACATCAGGAATTCAGCTACGGCGGTCCGTCGCTGCCAGTCTATTCAGGCCCGGGCACACAATATTTCCGCGCCGCAAGCGGCAAGGCGACTTTGGGCGGCGGCCGCGTCCGCGTCTGGGGAACGCAAGGCGACTGGGCGATGATCGGCTATGGGCTGAGCAACAACCTCTACCGCGTCGGCTATATCCAAAAGTCCGCCCTGCCCGCAGGTCTCTCGGTACCCGAACTGGGTTTCATCAACAAGCCGGTAAAGGTTGTGTCCCCGGCAAACCTGACTGACGATCCCATCATCAACCCTACCTGGCTGTTTGAGATCCCGACGGGGACAGAGGTCACCCTGCTGGCATACGAAAACTTTGTCGACCATTGGGCCTACATTGAAACCACCTACAACGGACAGCCCATCCGCGGTTTTGTGAACAAAATCCGCATTTCCGCCCCATAAACATCTTCTTTCCGGCCCGGTTGCCAGGCATCCGGGCCGTTTTTTGGACAAATCGTCAAACAAGGGGAGGAAGTGCCATGGAGATCCGTTTTTCCGGCTTCAAACCGGAGGAGCACGCGCGCAGGGAGACCGTATTCCATGTCGCCAACGGTTATCTGGGCATGCGCGGGAGTTTTGAAGAGGGAATGCCCCCCGGCACACGGTCCATCAGGGGGACCTATCTCAACGGATTCTATGACAGTTCTCCCATCAAGTATGAAGAAAAACTGCATGGATTCGCTTCCACCCAGCAGAGCATTGTCAACGTGATCGATACCCAGGGAATCACGCTGACGCTGGCCGGTGAAACGTTCAACTGCTTTGAAGGCCATCTGGACCGCTTTGAACAGATCCTTGACATGAGGGAAGGCGTATATACCCGCAGCCTTGCCTGGACCTCCCCTGCGGGCAGGAAGACAGAAATTTCCTTCAGGCGCCTGGCTTCGTTCACGCTCCCGCAGCTTGCGCTCATCCACGTCGAACTCAAACCCCTGAACTGGTCTGGCATGGTTGACATCGTTTCCTCCCAGCGCGGGGATGTTCTTCAGGATTTTGACCAGAACGACCCGCGGAAGGCGTCGGTTGGAAAGAAGATGCTCCGCGTCACCCGCGCCTCACTAGAGGGCATCGTGATGCTGATGGAAGCGGAAACGACACAGTCAGGTCTTAGCATGGCCAGCGCGGTCAGCCACCGCTGGCAGGGCGGTTTCGGGCAGGACATCAGGGTCAGCGGAGAAGTCAGTGAGACCGTTCTGACCGCTCCGGCAGAGGAGGAACAGCGCCTGTCCTTCTCCAAATACTGCGTGTTTACAGATTCCAGGCGCGTTTCCGACCCTGCGGGCCAGGCGCTGAGCATCATCGACCAGGCCCTGGCGCAGCCTTTCGCTTATTGGGCGGACAGGCAAAGGGAATACCTGGCCGGTTTCTGGGACCGGTCCGGTGCGCAGGTACTTGGCGATGGCGCCCTGAACGCCAGCCTTTCCTGGTCCATGTACACCCTGCTCGCCTCCGCGGGACGTGACGGCATCGGCAACATCGCTTCCAAGGGCCTGAGCGGCGAAGGATACGAAGGGCACTACTTCTGGGATACGGAAATCTATATGTTTCCCTTCTTCCTGCTGACCAGCCCGGACATCGCCAAAATGCTGCTGAAAAGCCGGGCGGCCATGCTGCCGCAGGCAAAAGAGCACGCCAGGGAAATGGGGCACGAAACAGGCGCCCTGTACGCCTGGCGTACAATCACCGGCAGCGAGTGCTCCGCCTATTTCCCCTCCGGTTCCGCGCAGTACCACATCAACGGCGCCGTCGCGCACGCTTTCCTGAACTACTGGCAAGCCACAGGCGACCTCTCATTTATGGCTGAAACCGGCGCCGAGGTCCTGGTCCAGACAGCCCGCGTCTGGCTGGACGCCGGTCACTGGGAAGGCGGGGAGTTCTGGATTGACAGCGTTACAGGTCCTGATGAATACAGCTGCATCGTCAACAACAACTACTATACAAACCGTTCCGCCCAGTCCCATCTGGCGGGCACGGCACGGCTGTGCGAAGCCTTGAAGAAACAGGGATTGCTCAAACCAGCCAGGGAAAAGACGGGCTTGACTGACGCGGAACTGGAAAGCTTCAGGTTGGCGGCCGAGGGAATGTACCTGCCTTTCAGCGGGGAACTGGGCATCAGCGCGCAGGACGACGCCTTCCTGAAAAAGAAGCGGCTGGCCTTGGAAATGATCCCGGAGGATAATTTCCCCCTGCTGCTTCATTACCATCCGCTTTTCCTCTACCGCCACCAGGTTTGCAAGCAGGCGGACGCCGTGCTGGCGCACTTCCTGTATGAGGAAGGCGAAACGGAGGAGGTTATCCGGCGCAGTTACGATTACTATGAAAAGATCACCACACACGACTCCTCCCTGTCGGAATGCATCTTTTCCATGATGGCGGCAAGAATCGGCGAC
>CAZJCB010000183.1:0-4704 GCA_964544245.1 uncultured Christensenella sp. | reverse complement strand
ATATCTCCATTATATCATAAATACCCATGTATTGCTTGAGTTTTTAGAGGTTCCCAATAGTTAAATCTACCTCAGAAGGAATGTCCGGCATCACAGACCGAGCGCTGTTGATGGATGGAACTATTGAGTTCCACACCCAACCTCATGGAAACAGAGATTACTTCAGAATAATCCATCCATCCATCTATCTATCTTCTATCTATCTATCCATCTATCTATCCATCTATCTGTCTTTTTGATGAAGCGGGAAGACTATGAACGGCAGAAGGATGTCCGCCCTGACTGCAAGAAGCACTTCCTCATTCAAATGATGGAAGGTGACCACATCATCCCTTGGCGCAAGGCGGGAAAACGACGGCGGACAACTGCCGGATGCTGTGCACGGCGGATAACAGGGCCAAAGGAACCTGCAACCGCCGTGATCAATCCTTTTGCGTCCTGCTATGATACCGTCAACTTACACGTACCCCGGAAATCCGGTTATAAGGAGCATAACCCCCCTCAAGGGGCGGAAAAGCTATATTTATCAAGGCTTTCCGGGCTTTCAGGTTCCGGAGCATAACCCGGTTATAACTGGAGCATAACCCTAAAAACCGGAGCATAACCCCCTCATGTCAGGCATGAAACGGGAAAACCCGGGATGGAAACAGGCACCGGGAAAAGCTTTACATACGCTTTACAGGAACAGGGCTTTGGATTTTACATTGATGCCTTATCCTGAGGCCGCGGCGAAAACGGCACGGGATGTCAGGAGAAGAGGGGGACAGACGGATGGTTCAGGCGGACAGGCGCATCGGACGGCAGAACAGTCTCAACTTGTTCTTCCGCAGCGTCCTGCTCTTCTGCGCCGTGCTGACCATCTTTATCACGGCGGGGATCATCCTCTCGCTGCTGTTCAACACCGTGTCGTTTTTCCGGGAGGTATCCCTGTTTGAGTTCCTGACCGGCAGGGAGTGGACGCCGCTGTTCTTGAACCCCAGTTACGGCATCCTGCCGCTCATCACGGGCACGCTGATCGTCACCCTCTGCGCGGCGGCGATCGCCCTGCCCTTCGGCCTCTTCAGCGCAATCTACCTGAGCGAATACGCCAGGCCCGGGGTCAGGAAGGCGCTCAAGCCCGTCATCGAGATCCTCGCCGGCGTCCCCTCCATCGTGTACGGCTACTTCGCCCTGAACACCATCACGCCCGTCCTGCAGCGCCTGATCCCCGCGACGGAGATCTACAACGCGGCCAGCGCCGGCATCGCGATGGGCATCATGATCCTGCCGCTGGTCTGCTCCCTGAGCGAGGATGCCCTGAGCGCCGTGCCCATGGGCATCCGCTACGGCGGGTTTGCCCTGGGGATCACAAAGCTGGAGTACGTCAAGGGCATCGCGATCCCCTACGCGTTTTCGGGCATCGTCGCCGCCTTTGTGCTGGCCGTTTCCCGCGCGATCGGGGAGACGATGATCGTCACCATCGCCGCGGGTGCCCGCCCGACCTTTACGATGAACCCCCTGGTCAGCGTGCAGACCCTGACCTCCTTCATCGCCCAGGCCAGCCAGGGCGACAACCCCCATGGGACGACCAGCTATTACGCCCTGTACGCCGTGGGCCTGCTCCTGTTCGTGATCACCTTTGCCATGAACACGGCCGCCCACCGGACGATCCGCCGGAAAAAACAATCGATGGGGTCCGTATGAAAAACCGGCACAGTACCTACAAATGGCGCGCGATGAAGAACAGGCTGGCGCACGGCCTGTTCATGGCGGCCGCCTGGGCGGGGGTCCTCATCCTGGCGATCCTCCTTTTTGACCTGGTGAAGCGCGGCGCGAAATACATCGATCTGGACTTCTTCCGCAGCTTTCCCTCCCGCTTCGCTGACAAGTCGGGCATCCTGCCCTCTGTCGTGGGCAGCGTGTGGATTGTCCTGCTGACCGCGGTCATCGCGATACCGGTCTCCGTGGGCGCGGCCCTGTACCTGGAAGAGTACGCGGCGGACAACCGGCTGACGCGCTTCATCAAGATCAACATCTCCAACCTTGCGGGCGTGCCCTCCATCGTGTACGGCATCTTCGGGCTGAGCATCTTCGTGCGCACGCTGGGCTTTGGCAGGAGCATCCTGTCGGGCGCGCTGACCATGTCGCTGCTGATCATGCCCATCGTCATCGTGTCCGCCCAGGAAACCCTGCGCACCATCCCCCAGGCGCTGCGCCACGGCTCTTACGCGCTTGGCGCGAGCAAGTGGCAGACCATCGTGCGCGTCGTCCTCCCAGGCGCCGTGCCCGGCTTCCTGACCGGCGTCATCCTGGCGGTGTCCAGGGCCCTGGGCGAATCGGCCCCCCTGCTGCTGGTCGGCGCGTTCAGCTACGTGAGCAACCTGCCTCAGGACCCGATGGATTCCTTCATCGCGCTGCCCATCCAGATCTATACCTGGATGAGCAAGCCCAGCGCCGCCTTCAAGGACGTGACGGCGGCGGCCATCCTGGTCCTGATGGCGCTGCTGCTTTCATTGAACGCCGCCGCCATCATCATCAGGAACAGGTTCCAGCAGAAAATCGAATAAAGCGGCCAGCACGGGAGACAACCCTTTCCCGTTTGGAATAAATCAATGTAAGACTGAAAGGAGACCAACATGGATCAGACCTACAACCGCGGACAGAGGTCCGCCTTGGCGGTGATGACCGCCCTGTTCATGGCGCTGACGGTGTTCGCCGGCGCCGCGGCCGCTGATCTCAGCGGTACCATCATCATCGACGGGTCCAGCACCGTATTCCCCATCACGGAGGCAATCGCGGAGGAGTTCCACAAACTGTATCCCGGCGTCAGCACCCCCATCGGCGTGTCCGGCACCGGCGGCGGTTTCAAGAAGTTCGTTATCGGCGAGACCGACATCAGCAACGCTTCCCGCCCCATCAAGGACAGCGAAGCCGAAACGGCCAAGGCCAACGGCATCGAATACGTCGAGCTCGCCATCGCCTATGACGGCCTGTCCGTCATGGTCAGCACGCAGAACGACTTTGTCGACAGCCTGACGGTGGAGGAGCTGAAGATGATCTGGGAACCGGACAGCGCCGTCAGGACCTGGAAAGACGTGCGCCCCGAATGGCCCGGCGAGACGATCAAGCTTTATGCCCCCGGCACCGACTCGGGCACGTTTGACTACTTCACCGATGTGATCGCCGGAGAGGCGGGCGCCAGCCGCACCGACTACACCCCCAGCGAGGACGACAACGTGCTGGTGCAGGGCATCGCCGGGGACAAATACTCCCTGGGCTACTTCGGCTACGCCTACTACGCGGAGAACACGGACAAGCTGAAGATTGTCAGGATCGACAGCGGCAGCGGTCCCGTGGAGCCCACCTTTGACACCATCATGGACGGCAGCTACGCGCCCCTGTCCCGCCCCATCTACATGTACGTGTCCAAAAAGGCGCTGGAGCAGGAGCACGTCAGGGTGTTCGTCGAATACTTCCTGACCGAGGGCACGGCGCTGGTCAGCGAGGTCGGCTACGTGCAGCTGGGCGACGCGAACTACGAAGCGGAACTCGCCAAACTGAAGTAATCCCGCACACTGAACGCCGGGGCGGCGCGCCGCCCCGGACCGCCCGCCTGAACCCGATCGGCCTTAGCCGCCGGGGCAGGCGGGCCAATAACACCCAGGGCTCCCGGCCGCCGGGGGCATGCCAGGAAAGGCAGAGCAGATGACCAATTTCGCCCAGAACTCACGCGCCGTTCACACCGGGAAAGGGGATGGCGGCAGGATCGCCTTTGCCGTCCGGAACGCCAACCTGTGGTACGACGACGTGCACGCGTTGAAAAACGTCAGCATGGACGTCCCGGCTTCCCAGGTGACGGCCTTTATCGGCCCCTCGGGCTGCGGCAAGTCCACGCTGCTCCGGTCGCTCAACCGGATGAACGACCTCATCTCCGGCTGCCGCGTCACGGGCGAATTCCTGCTGGGCGGCGAGGATATCTACTCGTCCAGGATGGAAGTCAATCTGCTCAGGAAGCGGGTGGGCATGGTGTTCCAGAAGCCCAACCCCTTCCCGATGTCCATTTACGACAACGTCGCCTACGGCCCGCGCACCCACGGCGTCCGGGGCAAGCTGAAACTGGACGACATCGTGGAAAACTCTCTGCGCAGCGCCGCGCTGTGGGGGGAGGTCAAGGACAGCCTCAGGAAGAGCGCCATGGCCATCTCCGGCGGCCAGCAGCAGCGGCTGTGCATCGCGCGCTGCCTGGCGGTGCAGCCGGAAGTGCTGCTGATGGACGAGCCGACCAGCGCGCTGGACCCCATCTCCACCGCCAAGATCGAAGACCTGGTGCTGGAGCTGAAGGCACAGTATACGGTGATCATCGTGACGCACAACATGCAGCAGGCCGCGCGCATCAGCGATCTCACCTGCTTTTTCCTGCTGGGCGAAATGCTGGAGATGGCGGATACGGAAACGCTGTTTTCAAACCCCGCGGACATACGCACCGAGAATTACATCACGGGGAGGTTTGGCTGATGGTTCGCAATAAGTTTGATGAGCAGCTGCAGAGGCTGCACGCGGAGATGATGGCCATGGGCGGCATGATCGAGCGGGCCATCCGGGCGGCGGGCGATCTGCTGCAAACCCGCGACCTGGACCGCGCGCGCGACCTGATCAGCCGGGATGACGAGGTGGACCGCAAGGAGCGCGAGATCGAAGCGCTGTGCCTGCGGCTGATCCTGATGC
>CAZJCB010000182.1:2717-4710 GCA_964544245.1 uncultured Christensenella sp. | reverse complement strand
ATCCCTTTTCGTCCGGCAGCCGCATCAGGCGGATGCGCCCGTCCGCCTCCTGCCGGAGCGCCTCCAGTTCGCCCAGCGTCAGGCCTTCCAGGCTGATGGTCTGGCCACTCAACGCGTACAGCGGAAGCGCCAGCAGCAGTACCAGGAACAGCATCGGGATTTTTTTCATATCGTTCCCTCATCGTCAGGCTTGTCGGGAAAGGAAGGCTCTGTCCAATCTGATTGTAGCAAAGCGGGGAGAGCAGTTCAACCTCCGGGCAAAACGCCCGGCGCATCCCGGAGCATAGAGGAACCAGGCAGGACAGTACCGCGTTGTCCTTTGAACAAAACACCGCCGCGCAGAAAACGCGCGGCGGTGCCACTTCTCCCGCCTTGCGGGCGGGGTTTCAGGATCAGTTGGTCAGGTTGTAGATCTCGATGGCGGAGTTGATCTCCTTGGCCAGGTTGGTGACGGTGTCCGCCACACTCAGTTCGCCGTTGACCAGGCGCTCGGTGTAGGTTTCAACCAGGGCGCGCGCTTCTGGGAACACGCTGAGCAGGGAGCCGACAAACTGGGCAGAGGTGGAATGCAGCTGCTCGATCGCGGTGCCGAACTGCGGGTACTGCGCCAGGTTGGCCTTGAAGGCTTCCACCTCGTGGGTGGCCACGGTGATGGGGAAGTAGCCGGTCTGCGCGTTCCAGAAGGCCTGCACGTCCGGGGAGATCATGTATTTGACGAACTCCCAGGCGGCGTTCTGTTTGGCTTCGTTGCCGGAGGCCAGCATCCACAGGGAGCCGCCGCCGATGGACACGCCGCCCTGGTCATCCGGGTGGATGTTGGGGAAGAAGCCTGTGCCGATCTCAAAGCTGTCGCCGACGTTGGTCAGCAGGGACTTGAGGGCGGCGGTGGATTCCAGCGTGATGGCGATCTTGCCGGCGATGAAAGCGGCTTTCGCGTCGTTGTTGCCGCGGTTGAGGTAGGTGATGACACCGCCGTCCAGCAGGCGCTTCCAGACGTTGAACACGGCCTCGGCGCCGCCGCTCTCGTCAAACACCACGCGGGTGGCTGCGGCTTCGCGGCCGTTTCCGTTGTCGACGTAGTGCTTGGCCATCTTGCCCTGCCACTGTTCAAAGAACCAGCCGTAGTTGCCCATGCCGAAGCCGTAACGGGTCACTTCCCCGTTCGCGTCCTTGACCATGAGCTTTTCAGCCATCGCGACGATCTCGTCAAAGTTCTTCGGCGGGGTCTCCGGGTCGAGCCCGACTTCCGCGAAGGCAGTCTTGTTGTAGTACAGCAGGGGGGTGGAGGAGTTGAAGGGCATGGAGTAGAGCTTGCCGTCCACGGTATAGTACGCCGCGATGTTCGGCTCGATCTGGGTGATGTCATAGCCTTCCGCGTCGATCATCTGCTGCATGGGCAGGGCCCAGCCGGAGTCGATCATGAAACGGGTGCCGATGTCATACACCTGGACCACGTCGCAGGGCAGCGCGCTCATGCCGGCGGCTTTGATCTTGTTGATCGCGTCGTCGTAGGAGCCTTGGTATTCGACATTGACCTTGATTTTGCCTTCGTAGGCTACGTTGAAGTCTTCGACCATCTTCGCGATGGCCTCGCCGTTGACGCCGCCCATGGAGTGCCAGAACGTGATCTCAACGGGCGCTTCGGCCGCGAATGCCCCGCTCAGGCCGAGCGTGAGGCACAGCGCCAGGATCAGGGACAGGATTTTGCGCATGGTTGGTTTCCCCTTTCGAGTTTTTATTTCTGAAACACCCTGGTTGGGTGTTGTCATCCTTAGCCTTTGACCGCGCCGGCCATCAGGCCGTTGATCAGCTGTTTCTGCATGAAGATGAAGATGGACAGCGAGGGCACGATGACGATGACCACCCCGGCCATCATCAGCCTCCTGCCGGCCTTAAAGGTGATCGTGCGCGCCGGCAGCGGCTATGACACGATCGACATCAAGCACGCCCGCCGCAGGAAAATAGACGTGCTCAACACGCCCGGCGCCAACGC
>CAZJCB010000182.1:0-2707 GCA_964544245.1 uncultured Christensenella sp. | reverse complement strand
GCGCCCAGGGCCGGGCGGGAGAGCGGGACCACGCTCGAGGCCATGAAGCGCGGATTGCTGCAGCCGTCGATGCGTGCCGCCTCATGCAATTCCTTGGCGAAGGTCAGGTAGTTCTGCCGGAGCAGGAAGATGCCCATGGCGCTGGTCAGGTAGGGGATGATGAGCACCCTGTAGCTGTCCAGCCAGCCCCAGCGGCTGACGGTGAGGTAGTTGGCGATGATGGTCGCCTCCCCCGGCACCATCATGGTGGCCAGCACCAGGAGAAACAGGACCTTGCGGCCCTTGAAATCCAGGAAAGCGAAGGAGAAAGCGGCCAGGGAGCAGGTCAGCATCTGCCCCAGCATCACGGCCGTGGACACGATGAAGGAGTTGCGGATGAAACCGGTGAAGGAGTAAGCCGGGTTGGTGAAGGCCTTGACGTAGTTGTTCAGGTTGATGGAGGAGGGGATCAGCTTGCTCTTGTAAATCTCGCTGGCCGGCATCACGCTGATGGACAGGGTATAGATCAGGGGCGCCAGAATCAGCAGCAGCACCGGGACGTTGAGCAGCAGGTTGAGGAAACCCTTGACCTGCTTGTTTCGAACGATCGCTGTCATCAGTAGTTCACGCTCCTTTTTTCAAAACTGAACTGGATGAGCGTGATGACCAGCACGATCAGGAAGAGGATGATGGAGCGCGCCGCGGCGGTGCCGAAGCGGAAGTTGAAAAAGGCATCGCGGTAAATCGCGTAGACGATGACGTTGGTCATGTCCCCCGGCCCGCCCTGGGTGAGCAGGCGGATCTGGCTGAAGGACTGGAAGGCGCCGATGATGTTGATGATGATCTGGAAAAACAGGGTGGGGGAGATGGAGGGCAGGGTGATCCTGAACAGCTTCTGCCAGTAGTTCGCCCCGTCGATGGAGGCGCTTTCGTACAGTTCCCCCGGCACGTTGCGCAGCCCCGCGCTGATGAAGATAAAGTTGATGCCCGAGGCCAGCCAGATGGTCAGGATGGAGACCGACAGCAGCGCCCAGTGCGGGTCGCCCGTCCAGTTGATCTGCGTGCCGAAGAGGATGTTGAGCAGGCCGTTGGTGGGGTGCAGGATCATGCGGAAAGCCATGGACGCAGCGGCCGAGGCGATGGCCACCGGCATCGCGTAGGAGGCGCTGGCGAAGGTGACGCCTTTGTATTTGTTGGCGGTCAGCAGGCTGGTGATCAGTCCCATCAGCAGGCCGCCGAAAGCTACGATGAGAACAAACTGGAACGTGATCCCCACGCTGGCCCAGAACGCGCTGCTGGCGAACAGGTCCGTGAAGTTGCGCAGGGCCCAGAACACCTTGGCCTGGCCCAGTTTATCCGTCAGGAAAAAGCTCAGGTAGATGGTTCGGCCAAAAGGGAAAAACAGGAAAAAACCGAAGATGGTGAAGGCAGGCAGCAGGAAGAGGTAGGGTTCCACGTGTTCGTACAGGCTCTTCTTCCTGCGGTGTTTCACTTTGGGGGCTGGCAGTTTCCGGGCGCTTGTGACGCTCATCAATCGTCCTCCAGGGAAGGATCAGGCTGTTCAACTCAATCAGGTGGGTCAATCTTATCACAAATGGCTTTGGATTTCAAGGCTTTCTGGGTCTCCAACTACTGTCTCGTGAATCGTGAATCCCCCAAATTGCCCCGCCGGCGCCTCCGCCCAGCGTGTTGCAGGGAAAAATCTGGAGCAAAGCAGACGGCACACCTGGCACATAACTTGTTTTCCGGTCAATTTTTTCGCACAGAGTCATCATATCCCGACTGGGGATTATGAAATGCTGCGTCAAAATACCCATGAAGAGGCTGCCCGCCCGGGTTTTTCGGCGTTTGTCGGCTTACTGGCTTCGGTCCCTTTCCGTGAGCACTTCCAGCACGCCTTCTCCGGGGCTGGAAACCTTGACGCTGCCATCCAGGAAGGTGTGCAGGACTGCGGTGCCTTCCTCCTCAAACTTCCTGGGAATGCGCATGTCGGCCAGCGCGTTGTGGGTGATGACTGCCACCTGGGGGGACACCGCCGTGCGCCAGGCCTTGCCGGAGGAGGTGTCGTCGCCGTGGTGGTTGACCTTGAACAGGTCCGCCTCCAGGTTGTCCCCCAGCGCGAGCGCCGCCTTTTCGCCCAGGCTGTACAGGTCACCGGAAAACAGCATCCGGGTGCCCCTGTACTCCAGCATCATCACCAGGCTCAGGTCGTTGATGAACTGGGTGGAAGACTCGGGGTATTTGTCGTAGTACGCAATATATTCCCCGGGCGAGAGGATGCTGACCTGCGCCTCATCGCCAAACAGCAGCGTATCCCCCCGCTTGAGCCGGACGAGGGGGATTCCCTCCTTCTCAAGCGCGTCCAGGAAGTCCACGGTGTAGGCGGTGTCATAATCCACATGGCTCGCGTAGGCTGCTTTTACTTCATACCTGTGGATCAGCGCCGGCATGCCGCCGACGTGGTCGATGTGGGGGTGGGAGGCGACCAGCATATCGATGGTCTTGACCCCCATCGCGTCCAGTGCGCGGATGATATCCTCCACAGCGGTCGGCTCGCCGGCGTCGATCACCATCACGCGCCCCTCCGGCGAGGTCAGCACGGCGCAGTCGCCCGCCTTTTCACCGTTGTCGGTGTCCATGCCGAGGCATCGGGCCGGCAGTTTCCCAACATCCCCTGCGATGTCCATCACCTCATCATATCTATCCTCCAGGGGAAGGGGGGGAAGCA
>CAZJCB010000181.1:0-4726 GCA_964544245.1 uncultured Christensenella sp. | reverse complement strand
CGCCGGGTCCTGGCCGGGCTCAGGGGCAGGAGACCCTGATTGTCCTTCACCAGGGTGATCGCCCCGTCGGCGCATTCCCTGGCCCAGGAGACGTGCTCGCCGCAACCGATCACGTCCATCGCTTCCGCGGGAGGGACAAGGCGCCCTTCCGCGGCCTTGCGGTGCAGGCGGAGCGAGGCCTTCAGAGCCAGGATACGGGTCACCGCCCCGTCGATCCCCTCCATGCTGATTGTGCCGGCGTTCAGGCCGTCAAGGATTGCGGCGAAGTCTTCACCCAGGTTCCTTGTAAACAACAGCATGTCCGCGCCTGCCGCGAGCGACGCCTGGAGCGCCTCTTTCCGGGTCATCATGGCGGAAAAGCCGACCATCGGCGTGGCGTCGGTGACGATGAGCCCGTTGAACCCCATCCGCTCCCGCAGCAGCCCCGTCAGCATAAGACGGCTTGTGGAGGCCGGCAGGATCTCCCCGTCCCGGATGCCAGGGCTCAACGCCCTGGACATCGCCGGCTGGAGGATATGACCAGCCATCACCGCCTGCGCGCCCTGCCTGATCAGAGCGCTGTAGGTTGCCCCGAAACTGGCTTCCCATTCTTTGGCGCCGAGGGTGTTGACTGTGGCCAGCAGGTGGTGGTCGCGCTCGTCCACGCCGTCGCCGGGAAAGTGTTTCAGACAGACCGCCATGCCGGTGCCGGCGTCCACGACGCCCCGCATGTAGGCCGACGCGAAGGCGCGCATGGTGTCCGGGTCACTGCCGAAGGTGCGTACGTTGGTGATGGGGTTGCGCCAGTTGAGGTCGATGTCGCAGACCGGTCCAAATGTCCAGTTGCAGCCCAGCGCGCCCCCTTCCCTCGCGCAGACCAGCCCGAGGCGGTAGGCGTTCAGCGAGATGCCCGTTGCGGCGGCCTGCATCGGTTTCCCGAAATAAGTGCCGCCTGTGCTGATGCCGTTCCCGCCGCTTTCAAGGTTGGCCGCCAGGAGCAAGGGAACGTCCGACGCTTCCTGCATGGCCAGGTTCGCGGCACGGATCAACCCGCTGTCCCCTGCGCGGTGCATATAGGCGCCCGGCTTGACACACCGTATGAAAGCCGCAGATTCAGCCGGTGCCTGATAGCTGCCGGTGACGCAGAACAGCTGGGCGACCTTCTCCTCAGCCGTCATCTTCCCCAGGGTTTCCTCCACCCAGGCGATGTCCGCGTTTGACAGATAAAAGGGGTTCGCGGTCAAATCAATCATGTTCAGTCCTTTTCGGGAAAGCGCCAATAATGAGCCCTGCGGACATTTGCCCGCCTGAAACGGCCACTGTGCAGGGCTGCGCGGGTTCCGACCTGCGCAGGATGAGCAGCGCCCGGCCGTTGAACGTGTCCGCGGTATTGGTGTTGTAGTTCCCAGTCGGTTTGGGGTCGCCGGACCCGAATCCCAGGATGTCCGCGCTACCTGAGCAAGAGGCGGACAGGGTAAGTTCAGCGGCGGCCGCCGGGTTGCCCTCACTGTCCTCCAGCTGGATATCGACAAAGACCAGCTCCCCGGTCCTTCCTTCTTCGGCCCGCAGAGTGATCCGGCTGGCCGGTCCCGCGGTTTTGATGTCTGCCCGGCCGATCACCGCGCCGTCCTGGTAGCTGACCGCCTGGACGACGCCCGGTCGATAGCGGGTTTCAAACAAAACCCTGAATCCCGCCTGCGGGCCGGCCGGTTTTCGGCCCTGGGAGACGCCGTTGATGAACAGTTCCGCCTCATCCCCGGCTGAATAGACTTCGACAACCGCCGGCTGGTCCTCCCGCCCCGTAAAAGTCCAGGAGGAGACGGCATCCGAGAGGATCCACGGGGTCCTGTTGAGGGCCTCCCCATAACGCCAGGGGTTCTGGACGGCGATACAGGGGTGGCGCCGCCCGCCGAACACGATCTCCCGCAGGTAGGACAGGGGCCGCCTGAAACCGGTGATGTCAAAATCGCCGCAGTAGGCCAGCTGGCAGGGATACCCCAGGCCGAAGGGCGTCTCCTTCTCCCCGTAGGACGGGCATCCCACGCCCGCCTCGCCGATGTAGTCCCAGCCGGTCCAGGTAAAGTCGCCGATGACGTTGGGGAGCCTGCCGACGATCTCCCAGTTCCGCGAGATTTCCGGCGGGTAGGTCTCGCTGCCAACGATGACGCGGTTGGGATAAGCCGCGCTGTCAGGCTCATAGCGCGCGGTCATGTAGTTGTAGCCGGCGATGTCCGTATCAGCAAGGGCAAGGTCCAGCCGTTTGCCGATCTCCTCGTGGCGGATGATGCGGTCCATGTGTTGGCCCATGGCCGACAGGAAATCGTTGACGTTCCAGTTTTCAGCCTTTTCTGCCTTCAACTGTTCCCTCAGGTCCGCGAGGATGGTGCCCACGGCGTCCCCCGTCGCGAACACACCGTTGATGCCGGCGAGGGTGAACCGCGTTGGGTCGAGCGATTTGATCTTCCTGTGGAGGTCATGCGCGATCTTTGCCCCCAGCTTGGTGCCGATTTCCGGTATCTCATTGCCGATGGATACCATGATGACGCAGGGGTGGTTGAAATTCTTGCGCACCATGGATTCGACGTCCCTCTCCCACCATTCGCGGAAGTACTGGGAGTAGTCAGAATCCGCCTTGCCGCGCGTCCACATGTCAAAGGCTTCGTCCATGACGTACATGCCCACCTCGTCGCAGGCGCGCAGCAGCGCCGGGGCAGCGGGCTGATGGGCCATGCGGACCGCGTTGAAACCGGCCTGCCTGAGCAGGCTGACACGGCGGTATTCCGCGTCATAATAGGTCGCGGCGCCCAGCAGCCCGCTGTCATGATGGACGCAGGCGCCGCGCAGTTTCACCGCGCTCCCGTTGACCAGCAGGCCCCGCCTGGCGTCAAGGGACAGGGTCCGTATCCCGAACACGGCGCTCTGTTCGTCGATCTGCCGGCCCCGGCTGAACAGCCTGCTCCGGCAGGTGTAGAGTTCCGGGGTTTCCGCGGACCACAGCCGGGGACGCTCCACCAGCAGCCGCCTTGCCAGCCTGCGGGTCTCCCCTTCAAACAGGGAGAGGGGGCAGGTGTCCTGCGCGACGGCGTTTCCTTCCCCGTCAAACAGCGTTGTATTGAGCAGCAGGTCCTCGCCGCAGGGGTTCCTGGTCGTGATTTCGGCGGTGACCAGGAGGGCCGCGGTATCCCGGTCCGCGTTTTCTACAGTAACCTGGACGCCCTGGGAAACAAGGTATGTCAGCCCCGCGCTGAACAGCCAGACGTCCCGGTAGATGCCGCCGCCCGAATACCAGCGGCTGTTCGTCATGGCGCTGTTGTTGGCGATGACCCGTATCTCATTGTCACCGCCATACCGCAGGAAAGGGTCAAGCCGCGCCTCGAACCCTGAATATCCGTAGGGGCAGGTCGCCGCCCGCTGGCCGTTTACGTACACGGCGGCGTTCATGTAAACGCCTTCAAAGCGAAGGACCAGCGTCCTGTGCCGGTCGCTCTCCGGGGCGTGATAGGTTTTCACATAGTTGTAGACGTCCCCGTCGCGGAACCCGGTGTTCCTGCCGTTTGAGCTCCCCTCATACGCGGGGGCCTCCAGCATCGCGTCATGCGGAAGGGTCACGCTCCTGGCCTGTTGGGGAACGTTCCAGACCAGGGCGAAGGCGTTCCGGTCCACCCAGAATTTCCAGCCCTCGTTGAACCTCTTTTCAGTCATCTGAATCCTCCGGCGCGCGATTTACTGCTTTTCCGTTTCCCGCATCCAGGCGGGGAGTTCTTCCATCGGCAGCGCAAACCGCTTCTCAAGCCATCTTTCCGCCAGGCGGATCCACTGCGCCGCGTCGGCGTCCATTTCGAACTTCGAGCCTGCGGTGGCCTGGTCCGCCAGGCTGAGCCCGTGCGGGCCGGACTCAAAGATGTGGGCCTCAAACGGGATTCCTTTTTCAGCCAGCGCCAGGCCCATGTTCGCGGTATGAGCCGGGGGCCCAACGGTGTCTTCCGCTGTCGCCCAGAGGAACATGGGCGGCGTTGAGGGGGACAGTCGACGGGCCGGGCTGACCGCGTGGAGCTTCTCATCAGTCGGGGCATCCGTTCCCAGCAGCGCCATGCAGGACGCTTCCCTGAGCCTGAGCGCGAAGGGGTCTTTCATGTTGGGTTTCTGCCTCATGATCATGGGATAGTCATACAGGCCGTAGCCCAGGACACAGGCCGCGGGTCGGAAAACCTTTTTCCTCCCGCCGGAAAGCGCAGTGATTTCCGGCTGGTCCCAATAGGTCGCGTACGTCGCGCAGTTGTGCGCGCCGGCGGAAAAGCCGCACAGGGCGATTTTATCCGTGTCCAGCAGCCATTCTCCGGCGTGTTCATGCAGCGCCAGGAAAGCGCGCCCGATGTCCCGCATGGAAGCCGGGAAGACGCTGCGTTCCCGCCTCTTTAGCTTTTTTCCGGCAGGAAAATCGTTCTCTTCCCCGGAATATGTGGAATAGCGCAATACAAAGGCATGGTAGCCCATGGCGGCAAAACGGAGGGCGACGGGTTCGGCTTCCCGGTCCGAGCAGTTGAGGTACCCTCCCCCCGGGCAGACCAGGATGCCCGGCCGTTTCTTCCCTCCGAGCAGTTCCTTCGAGTCCTCCAGCACATAGGCTGTCAGCGTGACGTCCGTCCGGTCCGGGTATAAAAAGATCTTTTCGTGCTTCATGGTTCCCCCTTATACTGGCTTAGCCTCTCTCAGGCATAGTAATACTTAAGTTTTTCAAAGAAATCGG
>CAZJCB010000180.1:0-4796 GCA_964544245.1 uncultured Christensenella sp. | reverse complement strand
GCCCGTGTCCGCGTAAACCAGAGGGATGCCGTTTGCGGCGGCGTACTCCTCGGCATAGGAACCGCGGGGGACAGTCAGGGTAAGGTCCTTGCAGTCCCTGAACGCGTTCTCACCGATGGCGGTGACCGCATGGCCGTCCAGCGTCTCCGGGAGGACGAGGAGGGTGTCTTCGCCCAGGCAGCGGGTGATGCTTGCGGTGCCGTCCTCCAGCAGGACGTTTTCAAATCCGCCGCTTTAAAATGGCTGCGCCGCGAGGACGCCCGGCGAGAATGTCAGGGTCAGGGACAGCAGACAGGCGATGAAAGCCTTTTCGTCTGAGGGACCTCCTTTGCTTGTTCTTCTCCGGTGAAGGACCGGGCCGCGCGGATGGAGGCGCCTTGACCAGGGGCGCCTCCGTGCGGAATAGTGCCGCAGTTCCAGGAAATTGATGAAATACTGCGAAACGCAGCGGGCTTTGTTGGCCCGCCCCGGCTCACGGCTTGAGGGTATACGGGATCTTGACGTAATCCATGAAATACTGCGCGTCGCTGTCTTTTTCCACGACGGCGGTCAGGTTTGTGCAGCCGGTGAAGGCGTCATATTCGATCGTGTTCACGCTGGCCGGGAGGGTGATGCTTTTCAGCCCGGCGCATCCGGCGAAGGCGCTGCTGCCGATCTGCGTGACCCCCTCAGGAATCATGATGTTCTCAAGGCTTGTGCAGTTTTCAAAGGCATTGCTGTTGATACTCGTGATCCCCTCGGGAAGGTTGATGTTCACAAGGCTTGCGCAGTTTTTGAACGTATCGCTGTATCCAAGGTCCGTCATCTCTTTGGGCAGGGTGACGCTGCGCAGCAGGCTGCAGTCCATGAATGCTTCTGAACCCAACACTGTGACGCCCTCAGGGACGATGATTTCCTGAAGGCCGGCGCAGTTTCTGAACGCGGCGTATCCGATGCCGGTGACCTTATCGGGGATCGTGACGGACTGGAGGGAACTGCAATCCGTGAACAGGCCATCCTTGATGTCAGTAAGTTCACTGGGCAGGGCAATATTTTTCAGGCTTGCGCAGCCATTCAGGGCAGAACGTCCCAGGTCCGTGACACTGTCGGGAATTGCCAAACCAGGCAAGGCCTTGCAGCCGTAGAACATTCCCTCCGGAATGGCCGTGATGCCGTCGGGCAGCTTGACTTCGGCCAGGCTGCTGCACCACTTGAACACGAAGGTCCCGATGCTGGTCACACTGTCCGGGAGTTCGATGCGTTCGAGCGCTTCGCAGCTCTGGAAGACTTCATTCCCGAGGGTCTGCAGCCCCTGTGGCAGGCCGACCCGCTTGAGCTGATTGCAGTTTGAGAAGGCCCCGTCCCCGATTGTGGCAACGCTTTCTGGAATGTTGATTTCCTCAAGGTTTTCACACCAGTAGAACACTTCGCTCCCGATGCTTGTCAGGCCATCAGGCAATTGGATGCCCGTTAAGCCGCTTCCCTGGAACGCTCCCCAGCGGATTTCTGTCACTCCCGCGGGGATGGCGATTTCTTTCAGGCTGTCGCAGGATTGGAACGCGTGGGAGTAGATGACCGTCACGCTGTCCGGGATGAGGATGCCGCTCAGGCTTTCACAGGACTTGAAGGTATCTGATTCGATCGCCGTCAGCCCCGCGGGAAGGCGTACGGAAACCAGGTTGGCGCACTCCATGAAGACCCCCTCGCCCATGGTCTCCACGCTGTCGGCAAGGCTTGCGCTCTGAAGGCCCGCGCAGTAGGCGAAGGCGCCTTCCCCGATGGCTTTGACGCCTTCACGGAGGGTGATGCCTTCCAGGAACGCCGTGTACACAAAGGAGAAGGGGCTCAGGGCAAGCGTCCCCTGTGGAACGGTGTAGGCGGTATCCGGCCTGCCCGAAGGATAGCTGAGCAGCGTTTTGGATACCTTGTCAAACAGGACCCCGTCAACGCTTTCATAGATGGCATTGGCAGGGGAGACTTCAATTGCTGTAAGCGCCATGCAGGCCCCGAACGCTCCTTCTCCAATGAGTGTCAGGCTGCCCGGCAGGGCGATGCTCGTCAGGCTGGCGCAGGCGGCAAAGGCTGACGGGCCGATGTCAACCAGCCCCTCCGGCAGGTTGACCGCGCTGAGGGCTTCACAGCGTGCGAACGCGCCTTCGCCGATGGAGAGCAGGGAATTTGGCAGGCTGACGCCGGTGAGCTGTTCGCAGACAGTGAAGGCGCCCTCCCCGATGCTCCGCACGCCTTCCGGGAGGGTGACGCTGGTCAGGGTGTCATTGTACTCAAAGGCGTAGGGGCCGATCGCGGTGACTGCTTTGCTCCCCAGCGTCCCGGGGACAGCCAGTTCCGCCTGGCTGCCGTTGTATTGGGTGATGGTGGCCGTGCCGTCCCCGCCCAGCGCGCATTCAAAGTCACCATCCTCAAATTCGGTGCTTTCGGCGTTCACCGTGGGGATCAAAAGGAAGAGCAGCGCCAGGAACACGAGCGATGCCAGGAACCGTTTCACACTAATCCCTCCTTTTATTGTATGGATGCGCGTCATCCCATTGAGATGGATGGCGGCGGGATGGCCGCCCTGCGCTGCGGCGTATGTCCTTTGCGCAGGCCGGGCCTGGTTAAGGCCGGCGGGAGATGGTCGCAGGGGAACGGGTCGGATGGGGAAGCCCGCAAAGCATCACGCTCCTTTCCCTGGCAGGCTGCGGCAAGTCTATGCCAACTCAGTCCAGAAGGGGGCTGTCTTCCAGCATCCAGACCCACCATTCGTCCAAATCACACTGGCCGTATGTGTCGTTTCCGGTGGCCGCCAGGGAGCCGTCCTCAAGCAGCGCGACCGTATGGTATCCGCCCGCGGCGATTTGGGCCGCGTCCGCAAAATTCTCCACGCCGCACTGGCCGTCGTCGTTGTTCCCCGCGGCCAATAAGGTCCCGTCCTCACGCAGCCCCACCGTATGGTATCCGCTGGCCGAAATTGCCCGGATAGACCTCCATCGGCCCAGGTCGGTCTGCCCCTTCTCCCCGTACCCGGCGCTGCTTACCTGGCCATCCCCCTTGATCCCCATCGAGTTCCAGCCGCCTGCCGCGAGCGATTCGATGCCGCGCCAGTCCGCGACCTCGCACTGGCCGTATTTGTTGTAACCTGTGGCGACGACCTCCCCGTCGCTCTTCAGGCCGAGCGTGTGCCATCCGCCTGCCGCGATGGCGGTGATGTCCCGCCATCCGTCCACATCGCACTGGCCGTCCTCCCTGTACCCTGCCGCGACGACCGTGCCGTCGGCTTTCAGCCCCACCGTGTGCCCGTAACCGGCTGAGACCGCAATGATATCCCGCCAGCCCCGCACATCGCACTGGCCCAGGTCGTTGATGCCGGCGGCGACGACCGTGCCGTCCCGCCGCAAGCCCACGGCGTGCTGGAGTCCCGCCGAAATGGCGGTGATCTCCGTCCAGCCCTCCACGTCGCACTGGCCGGATTCGTTGTTTCCCGCGGCCATGACCTTGCCGTCCTGGCGAAGTCCCAGCGTGAAAAAATTGCCCGCGGCGACGCTGATGATGCGCAGAGGTTCGCTGACCCCATGGGTGATTTCCGCCAGGTCAAAACCCCATGCCTCCGCTTCAGCAGTGACATCAAAGGGGATGGCGCTGGAGGCGTTCAACCCGTCCGCCGTGGACATTTCTCCGGCGCGCAGGACGAGGGACGTCCCCGCCGCCGTGTCGGTGAATTCCGCCCAGCCCTCCAGCACCTTCAGGGTGCTTTGCGCGCCGTCATCCTTCAGCACCACCACCGTGCCCTGGATGGAGGTGTTCGCGCGCTGGGTATCCATTTCAAACTCTTCGCTGTAGTCCTCATGGCTTAACCATTCCGACACCGCGTTGCCCAGGTTTAGCAGGACTTCGCCGAAAACAAACACGTTCTGTTTGGCCTTGATGGTCAGCCGGGTGCCCGGACGCAGGAAGAAGGAGGACGCATGATACGAGTTGAGCCGCACCGTCGCGGCGCCCTTGTCCGGGACAATCAGGGTGTCCCCCACATACAGCACAGTCTGGGAGTCTGCGAATTCCGTCTTCTGCGAACCTGCCCGGCGGATGTACACATATCCAGACGGGGTGGCGATCTCGTCGATCCGCAGGTTGGAGTCCTCCCCAATCCCCTCCGGTCCCTGCTCCGGGCTGTCCTTTTCCGCCGTAAACGGCAAAGCCCCCTGCACCTCGAACATTACGTTGAGCACATACTCTTTTGTACCGCCGGATTCCAACTGGTTGACCCCGTGAAAGGTCAGTTTGACAAAGGTGTCCTTCGGGCTTGCGTTGCCCGTAAACCCGCCCGTCATATTGTAACTTTGACCCCGCAGAGGCAATTCGCCGTCATCTATATCATATGTCTGTTTGAAGATAAAGGTACCGTAAAACTCTCCAGTCCTCGGGTCGAATTCACCCTTTATTTCCCCCGAGAAGTTAAAAACGAATGTGGTGAGAAGGCCTGTAAAGCCCAGCACCCTTGTTTCGTTTGACCCGCCCTCATTTTTCCCCGACAGCTCATACTTTTTCTGATCAGGCAGATAGTTCGAATCCAGCTGTATGCCTTTGAAAAATTCCCGGAGCAGCATCTCGTCATTTTCTTCAGTATAATAATCACCGTTTGCAAGTGAAAACCCGGAAGCGGCGAGCCCCGTTTGCACAGGCAAGACAAACATGAAAAGGGCGATGAGACACAGGATTGTTTTCTTCAATTCACGCCTCCTATAGAGGTATTCATGTTTGTTGTTGCCCTGTCGGCAATATGATGTCAAATGAAGAACCGGAACGATGAATGCTTCGCCCCG
>CAZJCB010000179.1:0-4809 GCA_964544245.1 uncultured Christensenella sp. | reverse complement strand
AGAGCGTCTTCCTGCACATGGAATACAAATACTTCTACGGCCTGCTCAAGGCCGGGCAATTTGAGCGGTTCTACGCTTCGATCCGGGACGCGCTGATCCCATTTCTCAATCCGGAGACCTACGGCCGCAGCATCCTGGAGAACTCCTCCTTCATCGCATCCTCCGTCAACCCGGACCCTGCCCTGCGCGGGCGCGGCTACGTCGCCAGGCTGTCCGGTTCGACCGCCGAGATCCTCAGCATCTGGCTGCATATGTTCGCGGGCCCGGACCTGTTCGAGGTGCGGGACAATGAGCTGGTTTTCACCTTCTCCCCGCTGCTGCCGGACTGGCTGTTTGACGGGGAGAACCAGGCGTCCTTCACCCTGCTGTCCGTCTGCAGGGTCACCTACGACAACCCCGCCCGGAAATCCTGCTATGGACAAGATGGAGCCACGGTCAGGCGTCTGGCCTGCACTGATCAGGAAGGGTTGGTCTGGGAATTTGACGGGAATATACTGAAGGGCGAAGCCGCCCTCGCGCTGCGCGAAGGCAGGATCGTCAAGGTGAAGGCCCTGCTGGGATAAGGAGCTGGGCAGCCGCAGGCCCCCGCTGTTGCCCCGGAACAAACAAAAGACCCGGAACGTCCGTCTTTTCAACGTGTTCCGGGTCTTCTTCATTTTGGTGGAGCATAAGAGATTCGAACTCTTGACCCCCACAATGCCATTGTGGTGCGCTACCAACTGCGCTAATGCCCCGTTGCGCTTAGACAAGATACCACAGGGCAGGAAAAATGTAAAGGGGAATTTTCGCGTGAACAGAAATTTCCAGATGACGGCGGCGCGTTGACCGAAGTCAGGATAAAGGGCTATACTCCGGGATATTGAGGGGGTGATACGCATGATTTGCGACAGGATCCAGCGGCTGGGCCACTACAGGGGGATCAACCGGAACCTGGATGCCCTGATCGACCAGCTGCCGGACTTTCAGCTGGACGCGATGCCCGACGGCCGGCATGAGCTGGAGGGCGACACGCTGTTCCTGAACCTGATGAAGACCTCGCTGGGCAGCGGCGTCGCCTGGGAGGCGCACAGGGAGTACTACGACCTGCAGCTCGTCCTGGAAAACGAGGAGACGATCGCCTGGGTACCGGCGGAGGACATCCAGGGCTTCGGCGAATACGACCCCGCCCGGGATATCATGACCAGCGGGGATCCGCAGCCCGGCACGCCGGTCCGCCTGAAGCCCGGGATGTTCGCCCTGCTCTCCCCCCAGGACGCGCACAGGCCTTGCATCGGCCAGGGAACCGGGCGCAAGGCGGTGTTCAAGATCAGGGTGCCTGCGCCTGCCCAGCCCTCGCAAACCGAATCGCCCCTGCGCCACCTTGGCACGCAGGCGCTGAATACCCCTCGGCTGCTCCTGCGCCCCTACCGCGTCGGGGACGCGGAGGAAATGTTCAATAACTGGGCCGGGGACCCGGAGGTGACCCGGACCCTCATGTGGCAGACGCACCCGGACGTTTCCCACACCCGCAGGTTACTGTTCGACTGGGTCAGGGCCTACGGCAGCGGGCAAAGCTACCACTGGGCGATCCAGAAGGACGGGGAACTGGTCGGGGACATCGCTGTGATGCGCTGGTCGGGCAGGGATCTGGACTGCGAGATCGGCTACTGCCTCAGCCGCCGTTTCTGGAGTCAGGGCATCATGACCGAAGCGCTCAGGCGGGTGATGGTTTTCCTGTTCACCCAGGTCGGCTTCCGCCGGATCATCCTGCGGCACGACGCGAAAAACCCCGCTTCCGGCAGGGTGATGCAGAAAGCGGGGCTCAAGCCGGAGGGCGTCCACCGGGAGGCGCTCATCCGAAAGGACGGCAGCTTCGCCGACGTGCCGCAGTACGCCGCCCTGCGCGACGAATGGCTGGCGGAACAGGGGATCCCGCCCGTTTCATGAGCGCGAATTCATCATCGGTATGACATGAAATGCGGCCGGCAGCCGCTTTTCAATATCAATCAAGTACCTAAAAAATCTTATGCCGTTTCAAAGATATAGGCTGTCCGGGAGCGGAACGTCTCCCCCGCCTTCAACACCGTGGTTGGCAGGTGGGGATGGTGCACGCTGTCCGGGTGGTGCTGGGTTTCCAGCGCGATGCCGCTGTAGGGCTGGTAGGTCCCGCCGTTCTTGGCGCTGCCCGAGAGCCCCTGGCCGGAATAGACCTGGATCCCGGGCTGGTCGGTGACTACCCGCATGACGCGCCCGGACCCCGGGTCGCTCAGGACGGCCGCCCCGCGCATGCCGGTGCCATCCAGGATATAGTCGATGTCAAAGCCTTTCGCGCTGTCAAACATCCCGTTGATTCCGTGCATCTTCAGGCAGTCCCCCACGCGCCTGGGGCTTCTCAGGTCATAGGGCGTCCCTTCGACCGGCAGGAATTCGCCGGTGGGGATGAGGTCCGGGGTGGCCGAAAGGACACGCCCGCCGTCGACTTGCAGCAGGTGGTCGTGGATGGTGCCGGCACCCGCCAGGTTGAAATAGGCGTGGTTGGTCAGGTTGACAACGGTGTCCTGGTCGCTGGCCGCCTCGTAGAGGATCTCCAGGCCGCCGTCCTCCCTCAACTCAAAGGTGACCTTGACCTCCAGCCTGCCGGGGAATCCCTCCTCGCCGTCGGGCGAAACGGTGCGGAAAATCACCCGCGATTCGCCCTGGAGCTCGTAGTCCCAGGATTTTTTGTCAAAGCCTTCTTTGCCCCCGTGCAGGGTGTTCTTCCCGTTGTTGGGGTAGAGCCGGTATGTTTTCCCATTCAGCTCAAAACCCGCGCCCGCGATACGGTTCGCCCAGCGCCCGACCGTCGCGCCCAGGTAGCCGCTGCGGGTCTGATAGTCCCCCAGGCTGTCAAAGCCCAGGCAGACGTCGGCGAGCTCTCCGTTCCTGTCCGGGCAGAGGATCTTCACCAGCCGCGCGCCGAAGTTGGTCAGGGTCGCGCTCAGGCCCCTGCCGTTTGAAAGGGTGATCAGCACGGCCTCGCGGCCCTGGCTGTCCGTTCCAAAATGCTCAACGTTCATGAACTCACTCCTTCGTCAATTGCTGTTGCGCAGCAGTTTCATCCAGTCGTCATAGCGCGCGACGAACTCGTCGTTGTCCCTGGTTTTCTCCAGCATCGACAGCAGCAGGGAAATCGCCTCCTGCTCGGAGGAAACGGCCGAATTGGCGCGCACCCTGGCGGTGACGTCCATCTCCTTCTCGCTCAGGAGCAGTTCGTCGTGGCGGGTGCCGCTGCGCGTCAGGCTGACAGCGGGGAAGAGGCGGCGCTCCGACAGGAGGCGGTCCAGCGTCAGCTCCATGTTGCCCGTCCCCTTGAATTCCTCAACGATGTCGCCGTCCATGCGGCTGCCGGTGTCCACCAGGGCGGTGGCGATGATGGTCAGGCTGCCGCCCTCCTTGAGGTTGCGGGCCGCGCCGAAGAAGCGCTTGGGCCTGTTCATCGCCCCCGCGGCGAGGCCGCCGGTCATCACGCGGGCGGAGCCCGGCATCAGGTTGTTGAAGGCGCGGGACAGGCGCGTCAGGCTGTCCAGCAGGATGACGACGTCCTTCCCGCTTTCCACCAGGCGCATCGAGCGCTCCAGTGTCAGCTCGCTCACCTTGGCATGGCTTTCGGGCGGCTCGTCAAAGGTGGAGTAGAAGATCTCGCCGCCGACGGTCTCCTTCAGGTCGGTGACCTCTTCAGGCCGCTCGTCCACCAGCAGCATGATGGTGTGGACGTCGGGGTGGTTGTGTTTGAGCGACAGGGCGATCTTTTTGAGGATGGTGGTCTTCCCCGTCTTGGGCGCCGCGACGATCATGGCGCGCTGGCCAAAGCCGATGGGCACGAACAGGTCGATCAGCCGGAGCACCAGGTCGTTCTCTTCCCTGTTGGAAAGCCGGATGCGGCGGTCGGGGTAGGTGGGCGTCAGTTCGTCAAAGTCCCTGCGCTGCCTGACCTCGCTCAGGGAGCCGCCCAGCTTGACGGCCTCGTCGGCTTCCTTGCCGTTGATGCTGGTGATGTAGAGCATGGCCGCGTAGCGGTCGTTTTCGCGCTGGGGCCGGGTCTTGCCGACGACGTAGTCCCCGTTGCGCAGGCGGAACCGGCGGATCTGCGTGCCGGAAATGTACACGTCATTGCGTCCCGGCAGGAGGTTTCCGGATCGCAGGAAGCCGTAGCCGTCCTGCTGGATCTCCAGCACGCCGGCCCCGTCCCCGCAATCCCCGGTGGCCAGGAGTTCCGGCACCGCGGTGCTCAGGCCCCTGTCCCTGAAGGAATCGGCAGAGAAATAGTCCGTCTCCGGCACCGGCAGTTCCGGCACATACGGCGCTTCGGCAGGCGTCTGCGGGGCTTGGGCGGGCAGCACGGAGCGGTAGGCGCCGCTGCCGTACGCCCCCGCCCTCTGGACGGGCGGCGGGGCCGGCTGATAAGGCCGCGGCTGTGGCACCGCCTGCATCATCTCCAGGGACGGTTCCGGTATGTCGCCCGCGATCTCGGGCCCGAAACGGGCCACCTTGGGCGCCGCGATCCGCTGCCGCGTGGGCGGCCAGGCGCTGCTGTCAAACCCGCCAGCGTCCCTTTGCAGGGCGCCGGCTGGCCCGCCCGGCTGCGGCGCGTACTTGCTCTGCTGTGCCTGGGTCTGCGAAAACGGCTGCGGGTTATGCCAGGCGCGCGAACCCTGCAGGGTGAAGGCCGGCTTCAGCTTGCCCGTCGAGGTCCGGTTCTTGTCCGGCTGGGGACGGACCGGCGGCACGCTTGCGGTGCGGGCCTGCTCCTCCCCGTCGTCGGTGATGATCATCGCGCGGCGCGGGAGTTCC
>CAZJCB010000178.1:0-4812 GCA_964544245.1 uncultured Christensenella sp. | reverse complement strand
GTTCTCAAGCCTCAAAACCGTGTTTTCGTGCTTTCCGTGTCAAACTCGGGAAAAAGGGGAATATGACCGCGCCATCCTTGTGTGCGGCACAGGCGCCGGCATGAGCACCCTGGCCAATAAATTTGAAGGCGTCCAGGCCGTTGCCTGTGAAAGCCTGTATGCCGCAAAAATGGCCCGCGCCATCAACAACGCGCAGATCCTGTGCATGGGCGGCTGGATCGTCGCACCGGAAATGGGCGTCAAAATGGCCGAAGCCTTCCTGAACACCGCCTGGCTGGAGGGCGTGGAGGAATGGCGCAAAGAATGGCTGGCAAAGGCTGCCGCTCAAGTAAGCGAACTTGAAGAGAAACTCTTCTGACCCGAGGAAAGAAAATTGAAACAGCAAATCAATCTGGGCATCGTTTGCCTGGCCCGAAGCACTTTTGACTACCCGGCTGCAACGGATCTGTACAACGGCATCCTCCGGGACTTGCGGTCGCTTGACAACGTCAACCTCTCCGTCATTCCGGAGCCCATCATGGAACCGGACGAAGCTGCCCGCGCGGGCGAAACCTTTGCCCGCAAACAGGTGGACGGCATCGCCGTCATCAGCGGTACCTTCCACCTGGGGCATCTGCTGCTGGAAATCAGGAAACGCGCCGAGAAGCCGCTGCTGCTTTGGGGGCTTCCGGAACTGCCATACAACGGCGGCAAAATCCGCCTCAACTCAGTCTGCGGCGTCAACATGAACGCTTCCAACCTGGTGAAAAGCGGCGTCAGCAATTTTACCTATACCGTTAGCAGTAAAATTGATGAAGACTGGGTTGATGCCATCCGTATGATCCGCGCGCTGAAAGACAGCCATATCGGGATCATCGGCTCGCGCGCCCACGGGTTTTTCAATGTCGGCGTCAGCGAACTGGCCATGTATGAGAAATTCGGCACCATTGTGGACTACTTTACCCTCAACGCGCTGTGGGATCTGGAACCAAGGCCCGAAGAAGTGGAAAAATACAGGGCGTTGATGGAAACCGCCTTCCCCTCCTCTTCACTGGAAGAAGACAAAAAGAGAAAAGTGTGCGAGCTGGCCGCCAAATTCAGCCGTCTGGCGTTGGACAGCAAACTGACCGCTATCGCCGTGCGCTGCTGGCCTGAGTTTGCCTCCGGCTTTGGGATAGCCCCTTGCGCCGCCATGTCCCTTGTGCAGAGCGATGGACTGCTCTTGAGCTGCGAGGGCGATCTGGACTGCGCCGTCACCATGATCTGCCACAGCGCCGCGGGGGCCGAAACGCCTTTCATGGCAGACCTGTCCCAGGTGAACCCCGAAGAAAACAGCGCGCTGATGTGGCACTGCGGCGTCGCGCCGTGCAACCTGGCGGACGGCGTCTGCACCCCGACGATGGATACCTATCACGCGGGCGGCCGCGGCGTGACCGCCGGATTCGTTCTGAAGAGCGGCCGCATCAACATGGCCCGTCTGGACAGCGTCAATGGACGCTACAGGATGTTTTCCCGGGCGGGAGAAGCCCTGCCCATGAAAAAAGAACTGGCCGGCACCTATGCCAGGGTACGCTTTGACCAGCCCATGAAAGAGGTGCTGGACACAGTGATCTATAACGGCATCGCTCACCATGTCTCCATGGTTTACGGGGATTATTCCAAGGTGTTTGACATTTTCTGCCGCCTCAAAGGAATAGAAACCTTATGACGCGAACAGCAGCATAGGGCAGCAACCTGACAGGCCCGGAACGTCGCAGTGAATTCGGGCGTCATCCGGGCTCATTGCAGGCCCTGCAGCAAACGGGAGACATCCCTTGCTGTGCGAAAAATCCACTTGCTTTCCTTCTTTGGGCGTGCTAATATATTTTTTGCGGCTCATGGTCGCGCGCCATGAATCCGGGAAAAACGCGCACAAAGAGGTGAACCCCGTGAAGAAAGACATCCATCCCAAGTACACGACGTCCACGGTGCGCTGCGTCTGCGGCGAGACCTTTGAGACCGGCTCGGTCAGGAAAGAGATGCGCGTGGACATCTGCTCCAAGTGCCACCCCTTCTTTACCGGCAAGCAGAAGCTGGTGGACACCGGCGGCCGTGTGGACCGCTTCAAGAAACGCTACGAAAAGCAGGGCTGAGAACTAGCCCGGCAGGAGAGCGCCCGGCAGCGGGCGCTCTTTGCTTGACAGGCCGAGGCTTACCGTTGACCCTGCCGACTGAAGGGTATATATACAGAACAAACGGAGTTCTTCACTCGAAGTGAACAGGAGGCAAGATTGAACCATTCCATTGAAGCGGAAAAACCCGCCCGCGGGCCGGACATCGGCGGCCAGGCGGTCCTGGACGGCGTGATGATGAAAGCGCCGGACGCCATCGCGGTCGCCGTGCGCAAGCCCAACGGCGATATCCTGGTCAAGCGCGACCCCTATACCTCGCCGGCAAAGAAGCACGCCTGGATGGGCAAACCCTTCCTGCGCGGCTCGGTGAACATGGTGCTGATGATGAAGCTGGGGATGAACGTCTTGCAGCAGAGCGCGGACATGACCGGCGCGCTGGAGAGCGAAAAGCCCTCCAGGTTTGAGGCCTGGCTGTCCAGGAAGCTGGGCAAGAGCGCTGACAAGGTGCTCATGGGCCTGGCGATGGTGATGGCGCTGGGGCTTTCCCTGGGGCTGTTCGTGCTGCTGCCCAACCTGCCGACCGCGGCGCTGCGCCGGGCCGGCTGGTCGCTGTTCGCGGTCAACCTCATCAGCGGGGGCATCCGCATCCTGATCCTAATGGCCTACCTGTACCTGGTCGGCCTAATGCCGGACATGCGGCGGACCTTCCAGTACCACGGCGCGGAGCACAAGGCGGTGTACAACCACGAGGCCGGCCTGCCCCTGACACCCAAAACCGCGCAGACCTACACCACGCTGCACCCGCGCTGCGGGACCAGTTTCCTGCTGCTGACCTTTATCCTTTCCATCCTGTTCTATTCGGTGATGGACGAGCTCATCCTGCTCCTGAGCGGCTTTGACATGGGCGCCAACTACCTGGTGCGCGTGCTCTCCCGCCTGCTGTTCCTGCCGGTGGTCGCCGGCCTGGGCTATGAGGCGCTCAAGGGCCTCGCCCACGCCAACAGCCCGCTGACCCGCGCCCTGCGCTGGCCGGGGATGCAGCTGCAGCGGCTGACCACCAAGCCGCCCACGGACGAGATGCTGGAAGTGTCCATCGCCGCGCTCAACGCGGCACTGCACGGGCTGCCGGAGGGCGAGAAGACGAAAGAGGGCTACGTCATCCTGCCCAGGGCGGCGGCGCAGGGCGCTTGACCGTCCGGGAAGCCCTGAAGGAAGCCACATGTAGGCTGGAGGCGGCCGGCGTGCCGGACGCAAGGCTGGACGCCGGGTGGTTGCTGGAAGAAGTATCAAAAATCCCCCGGCTGGAGCAGTTCACCCGGGGGGATTTCCTGTTGGGTGAAGGGACGCAGGCGCGCTTTTTCGCCCTGGTCGCGCGCCGGGAGAAGCGGGAGCCGCTGCAGTACATCCTGAGCCGCGCGCCTTTCATGGGGCATGAGTTCGCGGTGAGGCCCGGCGTTCTCATCCCCCGCGCGGACACGGAAGTCCTGTGCGAGCGGGCGGTCATCCGGCTGCCGCAAGGCGGCCGCGCGCTGGACCTCTGCTGCGGGACGGGCTGCCTGGGCGTCAGCCTGAAGCTCGCCCGCCCGGACGCTGAAGTCACCCTCAGCGACCTGTCCCGGGGCGCCGCGGCGCTGGCAAGGGAGAACGCCGCTCTCCTGGGGGCTGACGCCCGGGTGTTGCAGGGTGATCTGTTCGAGTCCCTTCAGGGACGCGTGTTTGACCTCATCCTCAGCAACCCGCCTTACATCCCCTCCCCCGTCCTGCCCGGGCTGCAGCCCGAGGTCCTGCGGGAACCCGCCCTGGCGCTCGACGGCGGCGCGGACGGGCTGGCGTTCTACCGGCGCATCCTCAGGGAAGCGAAGCGGCACCTATCCCCCGGGGGATGGCTGCTGCTGGAGCTGGGCGACGGGGAGGCGCAGGCGGCCGGCGCACTCGTCCCGGAGGAATTTGAGCGTCCTATCGTATACCCCGACCTGGCCGGGCGCCCCCGCGTACTTGAAACCCGGCTGCGCTCCGGTGTACACTAAGCCCATGCAGGAGCATTTTTTGAGGCTGCGGGCGCGCTACGAAGAGCTGTCAATAGCGGCCGCCCAGCCGGACGTCATCGCGGACCAGCCGCGCTTCCAGGCCCTGATGAAGGAAATGTCCGGGCTGGAGCCGCAGCTTTCCGCCTGGGGCCGGTATGAGGCGCTGCAAGCCGAAACCGCCTCGGCGCATGACCTGCTCAGCCACCCGGAGATGCGCGAGATGGCGCAGGAGGAACTGGCGGCGCTGGAGCGGGAAGAGGAAGCGCTCCTCAGGCAGCTGCGCCTGATGATGCTGCCCCGGGACGAGGACGACGAGCGCGACGTGGTGATGGAGATCCGCGCCGGCGCGGGCGGGGAGGAAGCGGCCCTCTTCGGTGCCCTGCTCCTGCGCATGTACACACGCTACGCCGAGCGGCACGGTTTCACCGTCTCCCTGATGAGCGTCAGCGAAAACGACCTGGGCGGCGTCAAGGAAGCCGTGTTCACCCTGGCCGGCCGCGGCGCCTTCAGCCGGATGAAGTATGAAAGCGGCGTGCACCGGGTGCAGCGCGTGCCGGCGACGGAAAACGCAGGCCGCATCCACACCAGCACCGCGACCGTGGCCGTCCTGCCGGTGCTGGAAGACGTGCAGGTGGACATCAACCCGGGCGACTTGCGCGTGGACGTCTACCGTTCCTCCGGCAAGGGCGGCCAGC
>CAZJCB010000177.1:0-4817 GCA_964544245.1 uncultured Christensenella sp. | reverse complement strand
CGTTTTCATTACTATTTGTGCCGGTCGCCGCACCGGCATGGAGATTTGGATGAAATACGACGTGATCATCGCGGGCGGCGGCATCGCCGGGCTGACGGCCGCCGCCTTCCTGAGCAAAGCCGGGCACAAGGTCCTGCTGCGCGAAAAGAGCGAACGCCTGGGCGGGCTGGTCGGGTCCTTTGACTACAAGGGCTTCACCTTCGACTCCGGCATCCGGGCCATGGAAAACTCCGGCGTCCTGTTCCCCATGCTCAGGCAGCTGGGCCTGGACGTCGAATTCGTCAGGAGCAGGGTCTCCATCGGCATCGACGACGCCGTCGTCCACCTGGAAGACGAAGGCAGCCTGCGGGCATACCAGGATATGCTCAACGGGCAGTTCCCCGGCGATGGGGAGGCCATCGGCGCCCTGACCGGGATCATCCGCAGGACGATGGGGTATATGCGCGTCCTCTACGGCATCGACAACCCCCTGTTCATGGACCTGAAGGGCGACAGGGAATACCTCAGGAAAACCCTGCTGCCGTGGATGTTCAAATACGCCGCGACGGTCGGGAAGATCAAGCGGCTGGATACCCCGGTGGAAGCCTATCTGCGCACAATCACCGGCAACCAGGCGCTGATCGACCTCATCGCCCAGCATTTCTTCAAAAGCACGCCCGCTTTCTTCGCGCTGAGCTATTTCAGCCTGTACCTGGACTACAACTACCCCAGGGGCGGGACGGGCGCCCTGGTCTCGGCCCTGGCGGAATATATCCGGGAAAAAGGCGGCGTCCTCCGCACGGACGCGCCGGTCAACGCGGTGGACCCCGTCCAGAAAGCGGTCAGCGACGGCAACGGCGACGTTGACCATTATGGCAGATTGATCTGGTGCGCCGACCAGAAGGCGCTGTACAGCTCGCTCATCCACGTGGACTCGCTGCGAGGCACAGCGGCCGGCAAGATCGAAGCCCGGCGGGCGCTTCTTGAAGACAAGACCGGCGGGGACTCCGTGCTGACGCTCTACCTGGCCGTGGACATGGACAAATCGGCCTTCGCGAAGGTCAGCGGCCCGCACTTTTTCTACACGCCGGCGAAGAAGGGCCTCGGCACGCTGCCGGTCAGCAGGATCAGGGAGCGGGACGGGTCGTATACAAAGGACCGGGACGAACTGTTCCGCTGGGTCCGGGAATTCCTCCAGCTGACCACCTACGAGATCTCCATCCCCGTTTTGCGCGACGGGACCCTCGCGCCGCAGGGCCAGACCGGGCTGATCATCAGCACGCTGATGGATTACCCGCTGGTATCGCATATCCGCCAGCAGGGGTGGTATGACGGTTTCAAGGCGCTCTGCCAGGAAGCGATTATCGCGTCGCTGGCCGGCTCCGTGTACCCGGAACTGGACGGGAAGGTCATCGGCGGCTTTGTGTCCACCCCGCTGACCCTGAAGGAGCGCACCGGGAACACCGATGGCGCGATCACGGGATGGGCGTTCACCAACAGCGTGATCCCGGCGGTTTCCAGGATGCCGCAGATCGCCAGGTCCGTCAGGACGCCCATCCCCGGCGTGCTGCAGGCGGGCCAGTGGACCTATAGCCCTTCCGGCTTGCCGATCTCCATCCTGACGGGCAAAATGGCCGCTGACAGGGCGATCAAAGAACTAAAGCGGTAAGCCCGCCAGTTTTAGGCTCATTTCCCACACCGCAGCGCGCACGGTTTCGTCCAGCGCGTGCAGCATCGGCTTTTCATCGATGGTCAGGTGGAAATACCGGCCGCTGGTCCCGCTCAGTTCGGGCGCGGCGGCAAGGTAATACAGGGCTTCGCCGGAAATGGCCGGGTCCTTGAGGAAGTGCCACACGACGCTGCGCAGCCAGGCGCGGTAGAGAAAGCCGTTGTTCTTTCCGATATTGGTCCGGACGCCGCCGGGGTGCATGGCGTTGACGGTCACACGGGTGCCCTTCAGCCTGTCCGCGAGCGCCATGACCGTCATGATCTGCGCGGTTTTGGAGGCCCCGTAGGCCCGCAGGCCGATGTAGGGGCGCTTTTTCCAGTCAAGGTCGTTCAGGTTCAGCCCGCCGAAGCGGTGCCCTTCGCTGTTGACCTGGATGACGCGCCCTTGTTCGCTTTTTTTCAGCAGGTCCATCAGCAGCATCGTGAACAGGAATGGCGCGATATGGTTGACCTGAAAAACCAGTTCGTTCCCGTCCGCCGTCACGCGGCGCTTCGTGGAATGAAGCCCCGCGCTGTTGATGAGCACGTCGACCCTTTCGTAACCCCCCCGGAGGATCTCCGCGGCCTGCCTGACGTCGTCCAGGCGGCTGAAATCGGCAACAACGACGTCGACTTTGACCCCGTGAGCCTTCACCAGTTCCGCTTTCACGGCCTCCGCTTTTTCCCTGTTCCTGCAGACCAGGACAAGGTCCGCGCCGCCCCGGGCCAGCCGCCTCACGGCCTCCAGCCCGACGCCAGAGGTCGCGCCGGACACCACGCAGATCCTGCCGGTCATCCTGACCGCGCTTTTGTGCTGCTCCGCCCGCCGGCTCTTCAGGAACGCCATGTCCTCTTTGGTATACTTCATCTGCGCCTCAGCCGAATTTTTTCCGCATGAACCTGCGGTAGGGCCGTTTGAACCAGGGGATCCCGTTGAAGATGTCGCCCCACAGGTCGTAATAATCCCGCTGGCTGATGATCCTGCCGTCCTCGTGCAGCGTCAGCTTTGTGCAGCCGAAAATGGGCGTGCTGGGGAATTTCTTGAACATCATCGTCATTTTCCAGTCAAAGACGATCTCCCTGCCTTCCCTGATGACCGTCCCGAGGTCCATCCGCAGCTCCTTGCAGCGGTCCGTCAGGCGGCTGCACAGCCTGATAAATTCCTCTTTCCCCTCAAAGCGCTGGATGCTGTCCTGAAACACGACCCCGTCGTGGTAGTATCCGTAGATGTGCGACCAGTCCGGCTTGCCCTGGGTGTTGTAGGTTTTGGACCACAGCAGTCGCACGTTCTCCGGGGTCAGTTCCAGCCTGCCCCCGTCCGTTTCATCCCGCTTCGCATCGGCTTCCATCGTTTTCTCCAACTGTATCTAATTATTTCATATCCACAGGGACCGTGACTGTTCAGGGGATGCTGACGCCCCGTTTCACCAGCAGGCGGACCATCGGCACGCCCAGCAGGTAGCAGACCGCCGCCTGCCCCGCCCCCACGGTGAGGAAACTGATAAAGGGGTGCAGGCCATAGACGGAATAGAGCATCAGTCCGATGACCGCGGCGTTGACCGCCACCGGCATCAGGGCTGCCAGCCAGACGTTTTTCCGGAGCCTGCGGGTCAGCAGGGCCGCCAGCAGCGTCGCCAGCGAACCGAACACGACGTCCTGCCAGGGCTGGCCGGTGATGAGGTTGCTGACCAGGCAGCCGATGAACAGCCCGGGCACGGAGGCCGGGGACAGCACGGGCAGCAGGGTCAGGGCCTCCGAAATGCGGAACTGGATCTGCGAAAAGCTGATGGGCGCGAACAGGAGCGTCAGCGCCGCGTACAGCGCCGCCACGATGCCCCCCGCCGCGAGTGACTTGACCGGTATCTGGCCGCTCTTCATGTTCCAGCTTCGTCTGTTTACTTCAGCTTCCAGATCTTCGCGTTGTACTCGGCGATGGTGCGGTCCGTGGAGAAGAAGCCGGACATCGCGACGTTGGTGATGGCCTTGCCCAGCCAGAGCCCGCGGTCCAGGGAATCGCAGCTGACGCGCGCCTGGGCGGCGGAGTAGGAACCGAAGTCCTTGAGGATGAAGTAATTGTCCGGGCGGCTCCCGCCTGAACCGAAGAGCAAATCGTGGTAGAGCAGCTGCAGCATGGCGGGGTTGTCCGGGAAGAGGGTGCCGTCGATCATCTGGGTGAGCGCCTTGCGGATCTCGACGTTCTGCTCAAAGAACTGGATGGGCGCGTAGCCGCCCTCCCGGTACATGTTGGCCACCTGGTCGGCCTTCATGCCGAAGAGGTAGATGTTGTCCTTGCCCACGGCCTGGGAGATCTCGATGTTGGCGCCGTCCAGGGTGCCGATGGTCACCGCGCCGTTCATCATCAGCTTCATGTTGCCGGTGCCGGAGGCTTCCTTGCCGGCGGTGGAGATCTGCTCGGACAGGTCGGCCGCCGGGATCAGCGCCTCGGCCGCAGACACGTTCCAGTTCTCCACGAACAGGACCTGGATCATCTTTTTCGCGCGGGGAGAGCGGTCGATGAGCCGGGAGAGCGCCAGGATGTAGCGGATGATCATCTTGGCCTTGTGGTAGCCGCGGCTGGCCTTGGCGCCAAAGACGAACAGGCGCGGGGGCATGGTGAAGCCCGGGTCGTCCATGATGCGGTTGTACAGCACGTGGATGTGCAGCGCGTTGAGCAGCTGGCGCTTGTATTCATGCAGGCGCTTGACCTGCACGTCAAAGAAGAAGTCCGGGTCGGCCGTCATCCCCTGCCTGAGGGTGAGGAACTCGCTGAACACTTCCTTGTTCTGCCGTTTGATGTTCTCAAACCGCTCCCGGAAAGCGGCGTCCTCGCGCATGGGGAGCAGCTCCTTCAGCGCTTCGGGCTCTTTAATCCACCTGTCGCCGATGGCCTCGGTGACCAGCGCGGACAGCCGGGGGTTGCAGCCCATCAGCCACCGGCGGTGCGTGACGCCGTTGGTGATGGCGGTGAACTTTTTGGGGCTCAGCAGGCCGTAGTCATGGAAGGTGTCGGTTTTGATGATGTCGCCGTGGAGCTGGCTGACCCCGTTAACCGAAAAGCTCTGCGACACGCAGAGGTTGGCCATGTGCACCATGCCGTAGGCCAGGATGGCCATGTGCGCGATGCGGTCCCA
>CAZJCB010000176.1:0-4836 GCA_964544245.1 uncultured Christensenella sp. | reverse complement strand
GGCTTCCTCGCCGACCCCACGCTGGCGGGGCGGGGCATGGCCAGCCGCTTCCTGGCGTGCATGCCCCAGAGCCGGGTGGGCGGGCGCACCCTGTCGGGCCAGAGCGTGGACCCGAAGGCCGTCACGCGCTTCACGCAGCGCATCGAGCTGGCCCTGGGCATGGACGAGCCCTATGAGATGTCCCTTAACGCGGAGGCCTACGCGGAGTGCGACCTGTGGTTCCAGGAGATCGAAAAGGAACTGAAGCCCGGGGGCGAGCTGTCGGAGGTCGGGCAGGGCTGGGGCGGGAAGCTGTGCGGGAACACGGTGCGCCTGGCGGGCCTGCTGGCGCTGATGAGCCAGGAGCCGGACATCGTCGACGGCACGGACATGCGGGGGGCCATCCGGATCGCCCGGTGGTTCCGCGACCACGCGCTGCGGCTGATGGGCGGGGACGGGGAGCTGAGCCCGGAGGGGAACGAGGCGCTGCATTTTCTGGTAAGGAAAGGAGAGGAAAAGGTTTCTGCCCGTGTGGTCAAGAATGCCCTTCGCAGGCGGAAAAGCATGGGAAAAACGGAAACGGTGGAGCACGCCATTTTCGAACTGAGGGAAGCCGGATATATCCAGCTCTACACGCCTGCCAGGAATGAATCAGGCGGCCGACCCAGCGGAGACATCATCCTGCTGCATCCAAAGTTTGTGAGGTCAGTCAATCAGGATGCCGGGGAAAAGTCTGACGGATGAACGAAAACAGGTTATGCTCCGGTTTTTGAGGTTTTGCTCCAGTTTTGCTACAGTTATGCGTCAGATACGGGAAACCCCTGAGCCCTTGACAGGGCTCACTTTTTTGCCCTTGAGAGGGGGTTTTGCTGCTTTTGCTACAGGTTGCCGGTATGTGTATGAATCATCAAAGGAGCGTCAGCCGTGCCTGATATCACGATGATTGCCGATATGACATAGTCGACCCGTAATCGTCTATGGCCTGACAAATGTCGAAGACATACAGGATTTGCTGAAGCAGATTGAAGAGGCGTGATATATCAGACTCCTACACCAGCCCGAAATATTTCTCAAAGAAACGCATCAGCCGCTCGATGACGCCCAGTTTCTTCTCCGCCCTGTTCCCGCCGAAGCGTGAAACGGGGGGGAGCAGGCTGTCAAAGTCCGTCCCGGTGGTCTTGAGCGTCCCGTCCCGGAAGGCGTTGTCCAGGTATCGCTTTGCCTGCTCCGGCTTGAGCCGCTCGTCCTGGATGATTGTTTCCAACTCGGTTTCCTTTTGCTCCCTGACGAAACGCTTCCAGTCCTCCTCCACCTCCGTGGACGCGTTGAGCGTGCTGATGAAGCGCTCGATGAGTTCCTTCTTGCTGCGCAGCTGGATGGTGGAGGCGATGGCGCGGTTGATGCTCACCAGGATGGCCTTGTCCTGCATGTTGCCTTTCTGGTACTTCGCCACCAGCATCAGGATGTAGTCGATGTTGATTTCGACCTGCCGGATGAGCTCCATCTCAAACACGATGTCTTCGTTGATGTTTTCCCTGTCGACCTTTTCCCGCCTGTACTTGTCATAGAGGTCGATATAGACGCTCTGGTAATCCTGCGTGTCCCGTTCCGTCAGGATTTCCCTGCCCTCAAAATCGTCAAAGGCATTCAGGATGTTTTTCAGCCTGAGGATGGCGCCGTAGAGCCGGATGAAGTCCTTCTCATCCGTTTCCCCGAGGATGGGCTCATCCAGGGGATATTTCTCCCGCAGTTCCGCAATCAGTTCCACATAGCCCGGATGGTGCCTGCCGTCCTCCTCATAGCCCTCGTAGTAGGACTGGAAATCTTTCAGCAGCACGATGCCCCCGGCGTCCTTGTTGCCAAACAGGGCGATGGCGTCGTCCGTTTCTTTCTGCAGGTCGCGGAAGCAAACGATGTTGCCGAAGGTCTTGACCGAGTTGAGGATGCGGTTGGTGCGTGAAAAGGCCTGGATGAGCCCGTGCTGGCGAAGGTTCCTGTCCACCCAGAGGGTGTTGAGCGTGGTGGCGTCAAAGCCGGTCAGGAACATGTTGACGACGATCAGCAGGTCCACCTCGCGGTTTTTCACCCGCAGGGACAGGTCCTTGTAGTAGTTTTCGAATTTGTCGCCGCTGGTGTCGTAGTTCGTGCTGAAATCCCGGTTGTAGTCCGCGATGGCGCCTTCCAGGAACTCCCGGGAAGACTGGTCCAGCGCCCCGGTGTCGAAATTCTCGTCCGGCAGGCCGTCTTCCGGATCGCTCTCGTTGGGGCTGTAGCTGAAAATGGTGGCGACAGCCATCTCCCGCCCCCGCTCCCGCAGCTGGCGCTTGATCTCCGCGTAATACTGCCTCGCCATCTGGATGCTGCCCACCGCGAAGAGCGCGTTGAAGCCCGCGACCCGCTGCCCCCTGAGGGCGTAAAAGCTGCTGCGCATCGTCTTCTGGTCGAAGTGGTCCAGGATGTAGGCGGATACCTCCCGCACGCGCTCCGGCGCCGCCAGGGCCCGTTCCACGTCGATGGCGGGCACCTTCTTGTCCTGCACGTCGGGCGCCATCCGGATGGTGTTCACATAGTCGATGCGGAAGGGCAGCACGTTCCCGTCGTTGATGGCGTCCACGATGGTATAGGTGTGCAGTTTTTCGCCGAAGGCCTGCTCAGTGGTGGACAGGACGGGGTTCATCCCCCTGGCGGCGTTGGCGGCGAAGATGGGCGTGCCCGTGAAGCCGAAGAGGTGGTAGCGCCGGAAGGCTTTGACGATCTTGGCGTGCATCCCGCCGAACTGGGAACGGTGGCACTCGTCAAAGATGATGACCACGCGCCTTCCATACACTTCATGCGCCCTGTTCTTGGCGATGAAGCGGTCCAGCTTCTGGATGGTGGTGATGATGATGCGCGCCTGCGGGTCTTCCAGCTGTTTCTGCAGCACGCGGGTGGACGTGTTGCTGTTGGCCGCCCCTTTCTGGAAGCGGTCATACTCCCGCATCGTCTGGTAGTCCAGGTCTTTCCGGTCCACCACGAACAGCACCTTTTCCACGCCCGTGAGGGCGGTCGCCAGCTGCGCCGCCTTGAAGGAAGTCAGCGTTTTCCCGCTGCCCGTCGTGTGCCAGATATAGCCCCCGGCGTCGATCGTGCCTTCCTTGCGGTAGTTGCCGGCGACCTCGATGCGGGAGAGGATGCGTTCCGCCGCGGCGATCTGGTAGGGCCGCATGACCAGGAGCAGCCCTTCCGCGGTCAAGACGCAGTAGCGCGTCAGGACTTTGAGCAGGGTCCTTTTGGTCAGGAAGGTCTGGGTGAAGTCCTCCAGGTCGGGGATGACCCGGTTGTTCCCATCCGCCCAGAAGGAGGTGAACTCAAAGCTGTTGCTGGTCTTCCGGCTCCGCTGCCGCTCGCCCGCGCCCTGCTCTCGGACGTGGCTGTCCCGCGTGGTGTTGGAATAGTATTTCGTGTGCGTACCGTTGGAGATGATGAAGATCTGGACGTACTCAAACAGCCCGCTCCCCGCCCAGAAGCTGTCCCGGCTGTAGCGGCGGATCTGGTTGAAGGCTTCCCTGACGGCCACGCCCCGGCGCTTCAGTTCCACATGCACCAGCGGCAGGCCGTTCACCAGCAGGGTCACGTCGTAGCGGTTCGCGTGCGCCCCCTCCGCCGTTTCATACTGGTTGAGCACCTGCAGGCTGTTGTTGTGCACGTTCTTTTTGTCAATGAGGGTGATGTTCCGGTTCGTACCGTCGTCCCGCCGGAGGACTTGCACGGGGTCGTCCTGGATCCTCCGGGTCTTCTCCACGACGCCCTCGTTTTTCCCAGCGATATGCTCCCGGAAGAACCGCTCCCACTCGGCATCCGTGAAGGCGATGCCGTTAAGCGTTTCCAGCTGCGCCCGCAGGTTCCTGACCAGCGAGGCCTCGTTGTGCAGGTAGAGGTACTCGTAGCCCTGGCGTTCCAGCTGGCGGATGAAGGCGCGCTCCAGGTCCGCCTCGCTCTGGTAGCCTTCCGGTCTTGTCGGGTCGTGATGGTACTCCGCCACCACCGTGGCGTCCTTCAAGCTGGCGACGATGTTGAATCCGCTCATGCGGGCTTCTCCTTGAAGGTCAGCAGCTTATCACGGTAATACTCGTACTGTTTTCGGCGGGATTCGATTTCAGCGGTGATTTCAATATTGAGTTCTTGATAATTAGCAGTATAGCGGTCAAGAAATTCTACAATACGAACTTGTTCTTCTAGAGAGGGTATGGGAACTAGAACATTCTTTATTTTGGAAGCTAGAATATGTTTGATTGTGCCGCCAGTAGTAATCGCATTCAACTTCTTGATTCCTTCCTGTGATTGCAGGTAATGAACAATGAAGTTCGAATTACATCTACCGCCATTACTCATAACAATTAAAGCATGGCAATTTGCACCTGTATATTTTTCTCCCACAACAGCGCACTCACCAACATGTCCTGATTGCACAACGAGAATATCGTCTGAGTTTAATTCACTCCTTATGTGCTTTTGGTGGAATTCTTTTGTGACATAGAATTCCACATTATCTGATATTATACCATTATGTACATTTGTTCCCTGCAAATATCTAATACCCGATTTTTCGTCCGTAAAAAAGGGCGTAACTGTACCGACAAAACCATTTCTGATAAACGGGAACTCTTCTCCAAGGGGTTCAATTTTTACATTATCACCGAAACTCATTAATTTGTTATGATAATCATTAAATTGCCTTTTCCGCGCTGAAATTTCCGCTGATAGTTCGGTTATAAGTTCATCTGAAAGCCCTGTGAACCTATCCAGAATCCTGACGATTTCCTGTTGGACCGGGAGAGGGGGTATTGGAACAGTGTAGTTCATCACTGCCGCTTTATC
>CAZJCB010000175.1:0-4855 GCA_964544245.1 uncultured Christensenella sp. | reverse complement strand
ACATCGCGGACGTGGTGCGCCGGTGCAGGGGGCATGGCGGCTTCGCTTTCGGCTCCGGCAACTCCATCCCCGACTATGTGCCAATTGAGGGCTTCCTGAATATGAACGGGATCATCAGGGGCCTGCGGGGGGAACAATAGCAGAGCAAAAAAGAATCACACGGGAGAACGTAAAAGAATGTAACCGGCTTGAAGTGGCGCAAGAGCAGAAGCACTTTGTCGCGGCCAATGCAGTCAGCCTGGCGTAGGCGTATCAAAGAGACTCGTCCTCTTTGTTTTCTCCGCGTACATCGGACACACTTCTCGTTCCTCTCCTTGCTGTTCTTGGGGTTTACAGGACATTTGCGCGGGGATTGACCGGGAGAGGCCGCCAGGCCAGTCTCTACGTGGTTCAGCCCTCCCCGCAGGGGAAACCTCAGGCTGACCCCGCATGGCGGCAGAGGCTCCCTGACAATCAGGATAGCGGACAATTTCCGTAGCCGGCGCTGCTTAGCCTGCTGTTCAGTATTCTAGAACAGACCCGCATTCAAACGTCGTCCCCGTCAAATCTGCCCGTCTCTTTCAGCTGGTGATAAACTGCCTTCAGCCTTTCCCGGGGTTTGACGTTGAACTTTTGCGCACGTTCGTATTCACGGATCCACAGCGCAGGCTGTTGACGCGACTCAAGCCGGGATAACAACACGTACAGGCTGTGTTCAGGGCTTGATTCCCTGGTGTGCCGGTGAAAATAGTCGATCCCGCTGTCAAACTCATACAGTTCGCAATAAAAGAAGAATGTAATTTCAACCAGGTCGTCGAGCGCATTCTCCTTCCTGTATACATCCATGTCGGAATAAGTGGAGGATCGCTTGCCCACCGGCTTTGCCGCCGCGGCTTTTTCCTCATAGATGCGTTTGCTTTGCGCGATGACTGTTTCCCTGCCGTCCGTCGTCCTGACATGGTTACTCAGCACATTGATGAGGTACGAGTTCAACGTCTCCCTGTCGGCCGTGCCATCGACGATGAGCAGGATCAGCGTGGACAGATTGGCGGCGTTGACACCGGTGGCCAGCACACGGACGACGATAAGGTCCAGGAAGTCTACCTGCTGGATGCCGACGGAACGAAAAGGGCTGTCGGTGTTGAACAGGTAATAGGCGCAGGCATACGAGAGCATGGTATACAGTTTGACAAGCAATTCTGTCGCTGTCTTCCCGTCCTCCGTCTCCGGTACCAGTGACGTGAGCTGTTTGACGTAGTCTTTTACCCGGAAGCGCCATTTTGGCCGCTCCGATTTACGCACGAACGTATTGGGGGCCAGAAAATACTGCGCGTAAGCATAATCGATAAACTGCGTGATTTCCGTGCTCAGCGCCTTGACGTCCACCACCTCGCTGCCCTGGGCACGTTCCTTCTTTGTCGCTTCAAACGCCATAAAGTCCTTCACCATCGCGTCGACGTTTTTTTCAGTCCGCACCTTGGCTGGCATCGCCTGATACAGCGCCACGGCCAGACGCTTCAAGTCGTCCGGTTTGTATTGGCCCAGTGCGCTGCGAACCTCCGATATCAGCATGGGTCACGTCCTCCTTTCAGGCCTCGCGTACAGTTCTTGCACAACGCATGTTAACGCGCCACGGGAAGGATGTAAACCGTCCACGGGCGCTTTCATCAATAGCTGCCGCATCGACTTCCCTTGGCGCAGCCGACTGCGAGCACGTCCGGGCCGGACATCGGGTAAGCCTCCCTGTGCCGTCCCTGAGGGCTTCTCACGCAAACGAATCGACGAGGAAGCGATTAGGCCGGTTTTCGGCCACGGAGGTCGGTGAAGAAACCGGACAGGATGGAGATCAGGCTGGAAACCGCCGAACCTGAAAATTTCAAAGGAAAAAAGTTTATGAGACCCATCCTGATTTTCCGCGTAATGACATATGACGTGGATGCGTCTCTTGTTTTCAAGATCCGACTGCCTTTCCCACCATGGCTGTGCTGGTGCCGGTAAGCCGGAGGATTTGATTCAACGAGGCACCCGCCCTGCGCATCCGCCAGAGCGCTCCCTCCCTTCCGCTGTCTTCCTGATGTGGATGATAGGGCCCTTGGATTTGCCCTGTCAAGAACGGCCCGGTCCTGTACGACTTGTGCCCAGTGAGACTACCGCTGCCCTGCCGCGATATTCCGGGGTTCATCCAGGCATCTCCACTTCGTCATGAAAAACCACTTGTGGTTTCCCGCGTCATTTTTCTCACTGCACGATGAAGCGCATGAGAGGTGGCTTTGAAATGAATATAAAGCCCCCGTGAGCAGCGGGTGGTCCTTGACATCATCTTTTCCCGCGTCGCCCCTGTCCCTATCCCCGAAAAACCCGCAGATTTTTCGGGGAGAGGAGGAGCAAGGGAGCGTTACGAAGAACCGATGCTCTCGCAAGCATCGGTTCTGAGCGGAGCGGACTTTGCTCCGACGTGGCTAATCACTCAAGAAATGAAAAAATGCACACCCCCCTCCAATGTCAAACTATTTGAAAAGGGGGTGTGCAAAACGCTGGGAAGCTTTGATAAATCAAAGAAAACCGAAATATCTTGTTTGTCGTAGGGCTTAGTCCTTGCAGATATGCTGCCATCGCGTAAGGTGGACATGGGCACGAATCTCGCGTGAAGATATCTGGAATGATATGATGTGACTTTCATGCCCATGTTATGTAGCCTCGTATTATAAGACCGTTTCAAAGGCAGGGTTAGCAATCTCAATTGATGATGCTGGAACGTCATCTGGGAATAATGTACAGAAACTGTGTTTCCGGTTTCATGTAGAATACTATGAATAAGCTTGTAATCTGTGATCTGGATTCCAGAAAACTGAAAAGTAAACAGCCATCCAACCCGCTGAGTGGCGAGAGGATTATCACCATGATGCGTCCTCTTCGGATATTCTTATTCATGATTTCGGTGCTAAGCTCCCATAAAGTCAGTCAATATGCTGTCAAGGAGGACGCTTTGATATACCTCGACTATAATGCGACCACCCCAATTGATGAAAAAGTGAAACTTGCCATGATGCCATTTATTGAACAGCATTACGGCAATCCTTCCAGCGGCCATGAATTTGGCCGGATCGCCAAAGCCGCAGTAGAAATGGCTCGCGAACAAGTAGCCAATCTGCTGAACGCGCAGCCTGATGAAATCTACTTCACCGGCGGCGGCAGCGAAGCCAACAACATGGCGATCAAAGGGGTAGCCTGGCGGAACCGGGATAAAGGCAATCACATCATAACATCAAAGATTGAGCATCCCGCTGTCCTGAATGTATGCGAGTGGCTCAGCCATCATGGGTTCGAGATCACTTATCTGCCTGTAGATCCTTTCGGACGAGTCAGGCCGGCTGATCTGGAGGCTGCACTGACCGAACGAACGATTCTGGTCAGCGTTATGCATGCCAACAATGAAACCGGCACCATCCAGGCAATCCGTGAACTGGTTGCGATAAGCCATCGTCTTGGAGCTTTATTTCATACAGACGCCGCCCAGTCAGTTGGTAAGATTCCAACAAATGTCAAAGAGCTTGGCCTTGACTTCCTGTCGATAGCCGGACATAAACTCTACGCGCCAAAGGGGATAGGTGCACTCTATATTCGTCGGGGTATTCAGATCGATTCCCTGATCCATGGCGCCGGCCATGAGCGTGGCCTGAGGGCAGGAACAGAGAATGTCATTTTTGATGTTGCGCTGGGTCAAGCCTGTGATATCGCAAAGGCACACTTGAGCGATCCGGCTGTAAAGGAACTAACGAACTATTTCTGGCGCACCTTGAAAAGCAAGCTGGAAGACCGCATCATCTTAAACGGACATCCTGACGAGCGCCTTCCCAATACATTGAATGTCAGTTTCATCGGGAAAGCTGGATATGAAGTATTGAATGAACTCCCGGATATCGCAGCCTCGACGGGCTCAGCCTGTCATAGCGGTGAAATTTCCCTTTCTCCGGTGCTTCATGCGATGGGCGTCCCCGCAGACATTGGAAAAGGAGCGGTACGTTTCAGTTTGGGACGCTTTACACAAAAAGCAGAAATCGCATTAGTTATTGACCAAATTGTTCAGGTTTTGAACCAATCATAGTTGCAGTACAAGAACCATCATTAGCCGAGCATCCCGCCTGATCTTCGCTAGTGAGCGTAGAGAACCAAGACAAAACTGACTAGTATTAGGATAAGTGAGAATGAAAGGTAATTGCACTAATAATCCAAATTTCACCTCAATGTGAGCTGTTCAAATCCATGATCCTAACCCCTAAAAAACTAAACCGTCACCCTCGTCCCCGTAAGAAAGATGACTGCTAGCTTGCCGTCAGCAGTCACCTCAATATGGTCAAGCACCTTTCGTGATAAGACATAGTCGGACTCCATGAGTCTACTTCGCTCCTCCTGCAGCCTGGCCATCTCACCCGCACGATACCTGACCAGCGCATCCTTGTCATCCCGGGCCGTCTCCCGGAAGCTGACGGCATACCGCATCCTGTGCCCAACGATCAGGTTCCACGCCCGCATGAAGGCTTTTTCCGCGTCCTTCGTCTGCACCTGGATATCGGTGCAGAGCATCTGCCGGGGAGCCGGAAGTTTTCGCTGCTTCTCCCTGAAGTATCTGCGCCGGCTGCTGTCAAGCGCCTTGCTCCAGAGCGCCGTCGGCGGCGGTGTGAACATCCTGCCCTCAACCGGAATGCCACGCTCGCCCCTGAAACTGCTACAGCGCCAGTTGACCCGGCCGGTGTCCTGGCTCCTCCCCGCGAAGCCCTCAGGCTTTGCGGGGAAAAGGAGGAGCAAGAGAGCGGTACGAAGAACCGATGCTCTCGCAAGCATCGGTTCTGAGCGGAGCGGACTTTGCTCCGACGTG